>JALREG010000035.1 GCA_023253905.1 Burkholderiaceae bacterium | reverse complement strand
TATGTTTGTGGATACGCGATTATTTGCCGTTCCATCAGTGACAATGAAAGCTCCGCCGTATGCGTTGCCGCTGATATATCCTGTATCGCCTTGTGAGTACAACGTCCCCTCAGTCGAGTTGAACCAAGGCGACCAAGGCGCCGGCCAAGCGTGCCACCAGAGTGGCCAGAAAAGCTGCACGGGGGCGATGAATGAGTATGAAGCCGATCGGATTCATAGGCCTGGGCAATATGGGTGGGCGGATGACGCGTCGACTGGTGGCCGGTGGGCTGAGTGTGCTCGGTTTTGATGTACGCGCCGGGCAGGCCGAGCAGTGCGGCGCAACGCCTTCCTCGTCCATCGCACAGATCGCTCAGGCCTGTGACCTGATCCTGCTGTCGCTGCCTGACAGCCATGCGGTGGAAGCGGTGGTCGAGGGTGATGCCGGCCTTCTCGCGCATTGCCGAGCGGGGCAGACCATCGTTGATCTGTCCACGGCCGCGCCGCGTTCCACGCGTCGGCTTGCAGCCCTCTTTGCAGAGCGCGGCGCGGTGTTGGTCGACGCTGGCATTTCCGGTGGCGCCGCGGCTGCAGACAAAGGCACGCTCACGCTCATGATCGGCGGCCCCGCGGGTGTGGACGGCACGCTTGATCCGGTGTTCCGGCACTTCGCTGCCAAGGTGGTTCATATGGGCGCAACCGGTAATGGCCATGCCACCAAACTTCTCAATAATTTTCTGAATGCCGTCACGCTCGCTGCGACGGCCGAAGTCATGGTCGCTGGCCGCAAGGCCGGATTGGATCTTCAGCAGCTTCTCAATGTGATCAACAGCAGTAGTGGGGTGAACTTTGCGAGCCTCAACCGCTTTCCCCATATCATTCGGGGCAACTATCTGGAAGGCGGGCTCACTGGCAAGCTCATGACCAAAGACATCGTGCTCTACGCTGAAATGGCGAGCGAGCTGGGTATTGCTTCACTCAACTCAGCCGGTCCGCTGGCAAGCTTTGGTCTTGGAACGGCGCTGGGCTACGGAGACCAGATCAGTAATCGGGTGGTCGATGCGATCGGCGACGCCAGTGGTGGCGTCCGGGTGAATGGCTGACCTTCTTTTTTGAAGTTTTTCAGGAGATCTCAATGAAAGTGATGCATGCGCGCCAGGAAGGCGCCAATTCAGAAATGCGTGGCGGTACCTTCACCGGCGGTGTGTGGGGAGACCCAGTCATGCCCTTCACCCAGGGGGTCCAGATCAATAACGTATTTTTCTCGCCAGGCGCTCGCACGCACTGGCATCAGCACGAAGTGGGACAGGTTCTGCATGTGGTGGGCGGAAGCGGATGGGTGTGCGAGGACGGCCACGAACCCCAGCGCATCCGGACTGGCGATGTTGTCTGGATCGGACCGGGCGAGCGCCACTGGCATGGCGCCGATACGAATAGCTTCATGATGCACCTGGCCATTTCAATCGGTAAGACCGACTGGAAAGAGCCGGTGACCGATGCCCAGTATGTGAAGGGCTGAACCGGAAAGGAATCCCTATGTCTGCCTCATCGCATAAAAGAACGATCCTGGTCTCGGGCGCCTCGGCCGGCATCGGCCGCGCTTGTGCGCTCATGTTTGCCCGTCGCGGCGATACCGTGATTGCGATGGGGCGGCGTCTGGATGCGCTGCAGTCGCTCGCCAATGAGGCGCCCGCTGGATCGATTGAAGTGCTTCCTGGCGATCTCAATGACAAGGCTTATCTTGATCATGCCGATGGCCATTTCGCCCGCTGCGACGTGTTCATCAATAACGCAGGGGTGCTGCGTTATGCGCCGCTCATGGATCTGTCCGACGATGACATCGCCTGGATGTTTCAGACCAACGTCATGGCGGCGGTACAACTCACGCGCCGCGTTGCCCGTCATATGGTGGCGAGGCAGTCCGGCCACATCGTGTTCATGACCTCCATCGCCGCGCGCGAGGTGTATCGGCTGGCCTCGGGTTACTGCGCCACCAAGCACGCGCTCTCTGCATTTGCGCGCTCGTTTCGGCTCGAACTGCAGGGTTTTGGCATCAAGGTCACCGAGGTGGCGCCCGGTATGGTTGACACCAACATCCGCGAAGGCAGTGACCACCCCGCGGTCGTTGCCGCCATGCAGGCGCGCCGCTTTTCGCCGCTCACCTCCGACGAGGTGGCCAGTGCGGTGGTCTATGCGCTTGAATCCACGCCCAACCTCTGTCCCGACCTCATCGAGCTGAGGCCGCTGGGCTCTGTCTGACGTTTTCCTGGAGATCCCCCATGGCCACTGCAGCGAAGGCCGCCAGCAAGGCGGCTGCGAAGAAACCCGCAGCGAAGAAAGCTGCGGCAAAGCAAGCCGCCGCAAAGAAGCCCGTAGCCAAGAAGCCCGTAGCCAAGAAGCCCGCTGCGCTACCGACCCTGAAGGTGCCCGCGGTTACCCGCTGGAAGCCGCAGAAATTCATGGCCGCCCACGCGAGCGACAAAGGTCAGCAGTTTCGGAAAGGTCTTCGCTCCTACGCCTCGTACCGCGATCTGGGAATCAGCAAGGCAACCGGTGGCGTGGTTCAGGCGCATGTCATCCGACTGCACGGCCCCTGCGATCCGGCGGTGGTGTCGATCCGTCATCTTCATGGCGTCCAGTTCCAGTTCCTGTACATGCTCAAGGGCTGGATGGAGGGCGAATACAATGGCCGTCGCGAGCGCTTCGAGGCAGGCGCCTGCTGGATCCAGCCCAATTCGATCCCGCACACGGTGCTCGATTATTCCGACGACTGCGAGATGATCGAGCTGATTCTTCCCGGCACGTTCGAGACGCGCGAGCTCTGATCCGCCGCAGGCAGTGCCTGGAGGACTTTGTTGCTGCGCACGACTGCCCCGCGGGGGGATCCCCGGGGCTGGCAGCGTTGAGCCGGCCCGGCCGCCGGGCTCGCGACGCGAGGAGCGATTGCCGCGCCCCGCGCCCGCGCGGTGACTGCCTCGCGATCAGCCCTCGTTCGGTTTGATCACCACGCCCATTCTTGCTTCGACAAACTGGGCAATCCGTGTGAAATCGTGAGGGCCGCCGTACACCTCGTTGGTTTGTCGCCAGATTTCATGGACGGCGTCCGCCACCGGCATGTTGGCGCCCAGCTCCGCAGCCTCGCGCATGCAGAGATCCACATCCTTGAACATCAGCGCGGTGGCAAAGCCGAAGTCGAAGGTGCGCGGCAAAACAGCCTTTGGGAACTTGTCGCGGCTCGCGGTATTCATGCCGCTCCCCGCATTGATCACATCGATCATGATCCTGGGGTCCAGCCCGGCTTTCACCCCCATGGCCACCGCCTCGGAGGTGATGGCCATTGATGCCGCCGACACCAGGTTATTGGCGAGTTTCATGGTCTGCGCCATGCCGGGCTCGGCGCCGATATAGAAGAGCTTGCCGATGTGACGCAGCACATCGGAGAGGCGCTCGAAGCTTGCCTTGGGCCCCGAGACCATCACCGCGAGCGTGCCCTTGATCGCACCGTTTCGTCCGCCCGATACCGGTGAATCGATGAACTCGATACCCCGCGCAGCGAGTGCAGCCTGAACCGAACGCGCCATTGAGGTGCCGGTGGTGGAGAGGTCGACCACTGTTCGCACGGCGCTACCGTGAATGAGGCCAGTCGCCGCCGTGCAGACGTCGTTCACGATCTGCGGTGTGGGCAGTGACAGCAGCACCGTATCCACCTGGTCGCCCACCTCGCGCACTGAGGCGGCAACCTTCGCGCCACGGGCGGCCAAAGCCTGGGCGGCAGCAGGGTTGACATCAAACACAACCAGCGTGTGCCCGGCATCGAGCAGGCGCTCGGCCATGGGCACACCCATGGCTCCCAATCCGATGAAGCCCAGATTCATTGCAATCTCCGAGATACGCGGCTGACCCGGTCGGTCATCGCCGATCAGGCCGAAGGATCGCATCGGATCCGCGGCTTGAGAAGCGGGCGATCCGAAAGTGATTCCGTTATGGCCGCGCGGCGCCAGGTTTGCCTATACTTGCCGCGCCCCTGTTGGGGTGTTTCCAACCCAATCATGCAAAAGCCTGCCCCGCCCGAACTCGCTCCAACGAGCCTGACCATCCCTGCGCTGGTGACCGAGATGGCGAACCGCTATCCGGATCGCGAAGCAGTGGTGGGGGCCCATGACCGGTTCACCTATCAAGGCCTCGAGCGGGCGGTGAACCAGGTGGCTGCATTCCTTCTGCAGGCGGGTATCCGTAAGGGCGACAAGGTGGCCGTGCTGATGGGCAACCTCCCCGAGTGGATCATTGCCGACTTTGCGATCACCTCCATCGGCGCGGTGATGGTGGCGGTCAATACCTGGGTGACGGCCCGGGAACTCGCCTATGTGCTGGAGCATTCCGACTCGCGCCTCCTCGTCACCACCGGCCGGTTTCTGCGGCACGATTACCGCGCAATGATCGACGAACTGCGAGCCGAGTCCCGACTGCCTCAACTCGAGCGCCTGCTGGTGGTGGGCGAAGACGTGCGCGACGGCGATCTGCGCTGGACCGATGCGCTGCGCGAGCCCGATTCTGCCACTGCGACCCGACTGAACGAAGCGCGCTCGGCCGTGAAACCCGATGATCCCGCTTACATCCTCTACACCTCGGGTTCTACCGCGCTACCCAAAGGGGTGGTCGTGCAGCACCGCGGGCTGGTTGAAAACATGTGGCAGATCGGTCAGCGCCAGCACGTCACGCATCACGATCGATTGTGGTTGGCGGTCTCGCTTTTCTGGGGGCTGGGGTGCGAAAACGCGCTCTTCAACCTCTATACGCACGGCGGCTGCATTGTGCTTCAGGAAAGCTTTGACGCCGAAGTGGCCCTCCAACTGATCGAGCGTGAACGCTGCACGATGTTCTATGGCACGCCCAACATGGCTGAGGCGCTCCTCAGTGCGCCCGGTTATCGGCGAGAGCGGCTTCGCACCATGCGGGGGGGCGCCACGATCGGCACACCCGATCAGATCCGACGCCTGGTCGATGCCGGCCTCACCGAGATCTGCAACATCTACGGACTCACCGAAACCTACGGAAACTGCACGGTCACCGATGCAGCTGACGATCTGGCGCTGCGGCTGACCAGCATTGGCCAGCCGCTCGCGGGCTTTGATATCCGGGTGATCGACAGCAGCTCCGGGCTGGAGTGCGCACCCGGCGAGATCGGAGAAATCCGCGTCAAGGGTCATGTGCTCAAGGAGTATTACAAGGATCCCGAGCGCACCCGTGAGGCCTTTGATGAGCAGGGCTATTTCCGTACGGGCGATCTCGGTCTGTTCGGACCCACCGGGCACCTTTATTTTCGGGGGCGGATCAAGGAAATGATCAAGACGGGTGGCATGAATGTGTCGCCGGTTGAGGTGGAACAGGTGCTCACCGGACACCCGGGCGTGATGGCAGCCTATTGTGTGCCGCTCCCTGATCCCGAACTCGAGGAAGTGTTCGGCGCGGTGGTGGTGCCCAAGCAAGGGGCGGTGATCGATCTCGAGGCCGTGCGGGCTTTGTGCACCCGCGAACTGGCACGATACAAACGACCGAAACTGTTTCTGGTGATCGAGGAGCGCGATCTGCCGCTCACCATCACCGGCAAAGTGCGCAAAGACGATCTGATCCGCCGTTTCACCTGATCGGCTGAGGCTGTTACAGGTTTTGCATCGAATTCTTAATGGAGATCTGCCAGATGACACTCCCCAATTACGAAATTTACGCGGTCAAGTATGCGCACCACGACCGCAGTTCGCGCGACAACTTTGTGGGCGGGGACAGCCATGACGTGCCCATGCCGCTTGATTACTTCGTCTGGGCGATTCGGGGAGGCGGTCGCACGTGGGTGCTGGATACCGGGTTTTCCGAGGAGGTTGCCAAGCAGCGCGGACGCGATTTTCTTCGCTGTCCCGGACAGGGGTTGTCACTGCTAGGAATCGATCCCGAGTCGGTGAGCGATGTGATCATCTCGCATATGCATTACGACCACGCCGGCAATGCGCAGCTTTTCCGGCGGGCGCGCTACCACCTGCAGGACCGCGAGATGCAGTTCGCAACCGGGCGCTGCATGTGTTTCAAGCCCATGCGTTTTCCGTTCGATGTAAATGACGTGAAAGCCATGGTCGACCGGGTGTTCGAGGACCGCGTGTGCTTTCATGATGGTGATGATGAAATCGCGCCAGGTATCACGCTCCACCGGGTAGGTGGCCATACGATGGGGTTACAGGTGGTGCGCGTGCATACCCGCCGCGGGTGGGTGGTGCTTGCGAGCGACGCCTCGCATTTCTACGCGAACATCGAGTCCGATCGACCGTTTCCGCTCATCTATAACCAGGCCGATATGCATGAGGCCTATCGGCGCGTGTATTCGCTTGCCAGTTCTCCGGCGCATGTCATTCCTGGCCACGATCCGCTGGTCATGAAGCGCTATCCGGCGCCCAGTGATGCGCTACGCGGTGTTGCGGTGAGGCTGGACGCCGATCCGATCCCAGACTGATTCAAGCGCTCCCTCCATTACGTTTCAAGGACTCCACCATGTCAGCTTTTCCTGATGAAGACTGGTTCAGGGCCTATCAGGCCCGCGTCAACGCCGATCGCGAGCTCGCGGTGATCGGGAACTGGTTCAGTGCGCGTTTCTCGATCACTGTGGGTGATACCCGCCGCGTGCTCACGGTTGAGCAGGGGCGCATCAGCCAGATCAATTTCGCGCCGCGCTTTGATGCCCGTCCGGCTTTCGGGTTCCGGGCACCGATGGACACCTGGGCCAAGTTTGTGAGTGCCACGCCGCCGCCGCTCTATAACGACTTCTTCGCCATGCTGATGCGCGTGCCCGAGTTTGTGCTGGAGGGAGACGGTCTGGTTGCCATGCAGAACGGCCGCGCACTGCAGCGGATGATGAACCTGATGCGAAAGGAAGCCGCATGAACCGCCTCGAACCGATCAGCGGCCGGTATGTCACGGTCGATATTCAGGGCGAAGCCCATCGCATTTTTTTCGAGGAAGCGGGCCAGGGCGTGCCGCTCATTTGTCTGCACACGGCAGGGGCCGATTCGCGACAGTGGCGGCATCTGTTAAACGATACCGATGTCACCAGCAGGTTCAGGGTGCTAGCGTTTGATCTGCCCTATCACGGGCGCTCAAACCCGCCCGATCAGTGGTGGCTGCGCAAATATCAGCTCACCTCGCAGCTGTATGCCGACATGATTCGGGCCTTCTGGAAGGGCCTGGATCTCGATCGTCCGGTCATCATGGGCTGCTCGATGGGCGGAGCGATTGTGCTCAAGATGGCGGTGGATTATCAGCGTGAGCTTCGCGGCATTGTCGGGCTGGAGGCCGCCGCGTACGCACCCGGCCGATACAACGACTTCCTGCACCACCCGGCGGTGCACGGCGGTGAACTCTGTGCGAGCTACACCATGGGTCTGTGCGCGCCCACCACACCCGAAACCAACCGCCGGGAAAACTGGTGGTATTACGCGCAGGGCGGCCCTGGCGTCTACGCAGGCGACGTGCACTTCTACAGTTTCGACTGGGACGGCCGTGAGGCGATCAAGACAATCAATACCGGTCTTTGCAAAGTGTCGCTACTGACCGGCGAATACGATTACTCGGCTACCCCGGCGATGTCGGAAGCGGTAGCCGCGTCAATCAAAGGGTCGCGCTACAGCCTCATGAAGGGCATGGGCCATTTTCCGATGATCGAGGACTGGCCCGGGCTCAAGCGCTATCTGATGCCGGAGCTCGAACAGATGCTGGGTTGAGTGCCTGCGCGGGCTGTCTGGCAGATCCCGACAGCCCGCAACAGGAAGACCGCCGGCCACTGAACGACCGTGCCTCGCCTGACTAATGGCTTGTAATGCCTGTGACGCGTTAAGGCGCCGACAGGCCAATGGATCCGGTGGTGCGACGCGCAGCCAGATCAGCATGCGCTTCGCGTGCCTGATCAAAGCCGTAAAGCCTTGGCGTATCGGTTCGCAGCACGCCAGCGAGGGCCTGCGCAAATACATCGGCTGAGCGCGCGCGCAGCGCCTCGGTGGTCTTGTTGAAGGTGAAGATCGACGGGCTGGTGATGTGCAGCGACCCCAACTGATTCAGCCGGAAAATATCAAAAGGCGGAATGGGGCCTGCTGGCGTTCCGTAGCTTGCGAGCACCCCGTTCGGGCGCAGGGCAAGAAGCGATTGCTCGAACATGGCGCCGCCAATGCCGTCGTAGACCGCGTGGACGCCCTCGCCAGCGGTGAGCGCCCGGCAGGTAGCGACCCAGCCCGGATCGGCGCTGATCAACACCTCATGGCAGCCTGCCGCCCGGGCGAGCGCGATTTTTTCTGCTGAACCGACCGTGCCGATGACGCGTGCACCCTTGTGGGTGGCCCACTGCGCGAGCAATTGTCCGACCCCGCCCGCTGCGGCGTGAACCAGCACGACGTGCGCCGGGCCCACCGGGAAGGAATCGTTCACCAGATACTGCGCCGTAAGGGCTCGGTTGAGTGTGACGCCAGCCCAGTCGAGCGGAACGCCTTCGGGGACCGGGACCACACGTGCCGCGGGCAGGATACGGTGGGTGGTGTAGGCACCGATGGGCAGGTGGATGTAGGCCACCCGATCGCCCACGCGAAAATCGCTTACGCCATCGCCGACCGCCAGGATATGGCCCGACGCTTCAATGCCCAGGCTGGACGGAAATGACGCGATCGGATAACGACCGCTTCGGTGCTGAATGTCGATGTAATTGACGCCGATCGCTGACTGCTCGATCAGCACCTCACCCGCCTGCGGAGCCGCAAGCGGGCGGGTTCGCCAGTGTAGGACCTCCGGCCCGCCAGGCTGATCAAACTCGATCGTTCGGGCGGTGCCGGACATGGCGATTAGCGCTTGGGCCAGATGGCCGGCGCGACGGCCAGCGAATCGGGATAGACCGCCACCGGTACGCCGTTTTGCCACTGGGAAATGGTGAGGACTGCACCAACACGACGGCCGTTTTCGTCGAACTTGACGCGACCGCCTGCGAAGAAACGCGCCGGGCCGTCACCGTTGAAGTCCATGGCGCGGATGGCCGACGCGACGGCTTTCTTGTCGCCCGACTTGGCCATTTCACAGGCCTCCTTGAAGATCCACATATCGCCGTAGGTGGACATGGGGTCTTGCGGGATCCAGGGCTCGCCTTTGCGCGCCTTGAACTCGGCAATCAGCTTGTCATGGCCCTTGCCGCCCCAGTTGGCGGTGATGTTCATCACGCCTTCAAGCGTGTCCTTACCCATGATGTTGAGGAGCTCGGGTGCACCGATCGCGCCGCTGTTCGCGACGATGGGCATCCGGCCACGGCCCAGACCCACTTCATTGATTTTCTCAAGCGTGAGTTTGAAGTCGGGCAGCGACGTGGCGAGGTTGATCAGCAGGTCGGGGCGCGCCGTGCGTACCTTCTGGATCATGGAGCTCGCGTCAGCAAGCGGCGGGGTGAAGATCTCGTCGACCACCAGCTTGAGGCCCATCTTGGCCAGACCACCCTCGCGCATGGGTTTGCCGAAGGCCATCGGGGAGGCGGTGTTGTCGCTCACGATAGCGACGCTCTTGATTTCCTTGCCGGCGGTTTTTGACAGCTCGACCAGCGCCGGAACCGCCATCGTGGACATGGTGCCCGCGGTGACCGACGTCTGAAACACGAATTTGAAACCGCGCGCGGTAATGGTGTCGGCAAACGACAGGGTGAGCATGGGCAGCTCGGCGCGCTCGGTGACTTCGGTGATGGCGAGCGTAAACGACGACAGCCAGGCCCCGGTGGCGCCGGTGAGATCCGGCTCCTGGGAGAGCATCCGCTGAGCGGCGTTTTTCGCCTTCTCAACGTTCTCACCGGCGTCGATGGTGATCAGGCGCATGCGGGCGCCACCCATCGATTTGATACCGCCCGCGGCGTTGATGTCCTCGATCGCCATTTCCGCGCCTTTTCTCATCAGGTCGCCGCTGCGCGCCCAGGGGCCGGTCAGCGGAACGATGAGGCCGATCTTGACCTCTTTGGCCTGCGCGCGAACGATTGCCGGCGCTGCGCCGGCGGCAAGGGCGGCCGATGATGCGGTGAGCATCTTGCGTTTTGAACGATTGACCATCACTAGTCTCCTCTTGAGGTAAGTGGTTTGAATCTACATGCCCAGATAAATGGCGCGAACGTGCTCGTCTTCCATCAGTTGCTGCGGCGGCCCTTCCAGCGCAATGCGGCCGGTCTGCAGGACATAGCCATAGTTGCATGAACTGAGCGCCTCGGCCACCCGCTGTTCGACCAGCAGGATGGCGACGTCGGTGCTGGAGTGAATCTCGTCGATTCGCTCGAAAATCATATCGGTGATCTTGGGAGCGAGACCCATGGAGGGTTCATCGAGCATGATGAGCCGGGGCGAGGACATCATGCCGCGGGCAATCGCCACCATTTGCTGCTCGCCACCCGAGAGCGTGCCGGCGAGCTGGCTGCTGCGCTGCTTCAGGATGGGAAAGAGCGAAAACATTTGCTCGAGGTTGCGATCCCAGTCGGCGCGGGCGCGCTCGGACTGCGCACCCATCTCCAGGTTCTCCAGCACCGACAGTTCCTTGAAGACCTGACGGCCTTCGGGCACGTGCGCGATGCCGAGCAGCGGGCGCCGTGCCGGAGGGATGGACAGCAGATCCTGTCCCATCCAGGTGATGCGCCCTGAAACCGGTGTGACGGTTCCGGAAATCGACTTAAACAGCGTCGATTTGCCTGCGCCGTTCGGGCCGACGATCGCCACAAACTGGCCTTCGCCGACGGTCACCGAGACGTCGGTGAGCGCTTTGAGGCCACCGTAGGCCGCGTTGAGATTCTCAATGCTTAGCATGGTCCATCCACTTCTTGCCGAGATAGGCCTCGATCACAGCTGGGTCGCGGACGACTTCGGCGGGTTTGCCGACGGCCAGCACCTGGCCATGGTCGAGCACCAGGAAGCGGTCTGCGATGCGAACCATCGCCTGCATGGTGTGTTCGATGATGACGATGGTCTGTCCTTCGTCAGCCAGTCGGCGGATCACAGCGAGGATCACCTCGACCTCTTCGCTCCCAAGACCCGCCAGGGTTTCATCAAGCAGCAGAAGGCGCGGCTGGCCGGCGAGCACGCGCGCCAGTTCCATCAGGCGCAGTTCGAGGCTGTTAAGCCCGCCCGCCAGGACCTGCTCGTGCTTGAGCATGCCTACACGGTCGAGCGCCTGGCGGGCCAGTTCAACGGCGCGGTCATCATCTTGCTGCTCCGCCGCGAATGCGCCCACCACCACGTTTTGCAGCACCGTCATACGCGGGAAGGGGCGGACCACCTGGAAGGTGCGGCCTACGCCCAGCCGGCAGACCTGATTGGGCTTGAGACCAATTAGTTCGCTCGCCCCGAACTGCACCGAGCCCTGATCCGCGCGAATGAAGCCGTTCAGCAGGTTGAAGAGCGTGGTTTTGCCCGCGCCGTTGGGGCCGATGATCCCCAGCACTTCGCCCTGGCGAACCTCGAAGCTGACGTTGGACACCGCCTTCAGTCCGCCGAAGGCACGGGACAGATCGCTCACCTTGAGCACGATCTGTTCGCTGATGGGCGGACGCTCGGCGCTTGCAGCAGCCGGCAACTCGATCGTACGGCGCTGCGCGTCAGCGGCACTGTCACCGGCCAGACCTCTGCGGCGCCGCCAGGCATCACGCAGTCTTGGCAGCAGCCCCTCGGGTGCATACAGGATCATGGCGATGATGGCCAGACCAAACACCACGCCGTGAATGCCGTGTACCTGGTTGCCAAGCTCGGCGTGCAGAATTTCCGAGAGGGGGATCAGGACCGCCGCGCCGATCACCGGGCCCCAGACGGTGGCGACGCCCCCGAACAAGGCCATGATCATTGCTTGAGCGGAGGCGATCATGCCGAACACCGAAGGCGGGGTGACCACAATCAGCACCACCGCGTAGTAGCCGCCCGCTGCGGCTGCGATGGCGCCCGACACCATGATGGCCCGAAGCTTCCACGCTGCAGCATCGACCCCCGCGCCCTCTGCGGCGGCCTCGTTCTGCTTGATTGCGGTGAGCGACAGTCCGAATCGCGATGAGTGGATCCGACCCGACACATAGACCGCGATCGCAACGAGAACGGTTGACACAACGATGTAGGTGTACTGACTCGCGAACTGCATGTACATCCAGCTGTTCTCGCGCACCATCTGCATGGTGACTTCCTGATACCCCAGCCACTCGAAGATGTAGAGAAGCGTGAGCGGATAGGCCAGCATCGCAAGCGAGAAGTAGACCCCCCGGAGCTTGAAGGTGGGGTAGCCCACCAGTACCGAGGCAATCACCCCGGCGAGCGTGCCGAGCGGAATCCCGAACCACGGCGACAGATTGAAGCCGATCATGGCGAGTGCCACAGTGTAGGCGCCAATTCCGAAGAAGGCGGCGTGTCCGAACGACACCAGTCCGCTGTAGCCGGAAAAGACATTCCAGGCGATCCCCATCATCGCCCAGATCGGCACGATGGTGAGGATCAGCTGGTAGTACTGGTCATCAATCAGCCATGCAAACGCCAGATAGGCGACCGCGACGATGGCGATGGTGCGCAGCAGGTTAGGTTCTTGATCGAGCCTCACGATCAGACCCTTTCCACGTTTTTGCCGAACAGACCCTGGGGCCTGAACAGGATGATGAGAAGGAACACCAGGAAAATCATGGCGTTTTGCAATTGCAGCGGCAGGAATAGTGTGGATATCTGCTGAATGAGCCCGATCACCAGCCCGCCCCAGAAGGCACCGATCATGCTGCCCAGGCCACCCAGCACAACGCCTGCATACATGATCACCACGAAGTCGAGCCCGATGTAGGGCTGGAAGGGGTAATAGCTTGCGATGAGCCCCCCCGCGAGCGCCGTGATGGCCGCGCCAATACCGAATGAGATTCGGTGTGAGCGCTCGACATCGATACCCATGTAGGTGGCCGCGGCCGGATTATCGGCGGCGGCACGAAGTGACTTGCCGATACGGGTACGGTGAACAAACTGATAGACCGCGATGGCAACCAGCACCGACACCACCAGGGCGATGGTCCGGGCCTTGTTGAAAAAGAGCAGCATGTCGTCACCCACGAGCGGGCCCAGTTCCCAGGCCGAGCCGCTGTAGGGTGTGCGGATGGAGAGCGGCGTGTTGCCGAAGATGATCAAGGCGCCGTTGGCCAGCACGAGCGAGATGCCCAGCGTGAGGATGAGCTGCGGGTAGTGACCTTCCCCTTCGGTGCCAGCCACCTTGATGCCTGTAGCCTTGGTGAGCAGCGACTTGTGCAGGCCCATGCCCAGCAGATACATCAGTCCGCCCGCCACGACCGCGCCCACGATCGGGCCCACGGCCGAGCTGAGGCCGAACCAGGTGCACACATAAAACGCACCGTACATGCCCAGCATGAGGAACTCGCCCTGGGCGAAGTTGATGACGCGCATCAGACCGAAGATCAGCCCGAGTCCGACACACATCAGTCCGTAGACCGAGCCGATCAGGAGCCCGGCAATGACCGCCTGCATCAGGTTTTCAAAAAAGATAACGGCGCTCATGGCCTGCGTCCTCCGGTCTGCGCGTTCAGTTGCAGCAGCGGATTCATCGAGTGCCCGCCTTGTCTGCGGCCCACATCATGGGGTCATCCTCCGTTCGGGGCGTAAAGCCTGTTTGCCGAATATGGGCTCCATGATTATTTTTGTGGCCTTCACGGGTCAGGAGCCAGAGTGCGCGGATTCTAGGGGGCAAATGGCAAAAGAGGCAAGGCGGGCGTTGAAGAAATTCATGAGTTGACCTGCGGGATGAGGCGCCGCTCGACCACGTTTCCGGTGATCGTCGCAGCGCCATCGGAGATCAGATGCATGAGCATGGGGGTGACGTCGGCCGGTTCCGATACGCCCAGCGCCCTTTCATACATGCTGATTTCGTCTGCGCTGGCGCTGTCGTGAAAGAGCGGCGTGTGCATGATCCCCGGTGACACGGCATTGATGCGCACGCCATAAGGGCGGAGTTCCTGTGCTGCCGATTTGACCAGCGCGATGAGGCCTGCTTTTGAGGCACCGTAGGCAGTTGCGCCCGGCCACCCGGCGGTGGCAAGCCCCGAGGTGAACACGATGATGGCGCCACGGCGGCTTTTCTTCATCACAGGAAACAACGCGCGTACCAGATAGAAAATGCCGTTGAGGTTCACGTTGATGTGTGCGAGCCAGTCGTCATCGCTCATCGCTTCAACGAGCACCCGTCTTTGGATGCCACTGGCGAGCACGGCTGCGTCAAGGGTTCCGAAGCGGCTCGCGCTTGCCTCGATATGCGCTGTCACTGCTCGGGAATCCGTGATGTCAAGGCGCGACCAGACAAGCTTGGGATGGCTGATTGCCGCCAACGCGTCGGTCGCGATATCGCTCGCCACCACTTGAGCGCCGGCCGCGAGGCAGGCGTGGACCATCGCCAGACCGAGGCCCGAGCCTGCCCCGGCTATGAGCACGACATGGCCGGTAAAGTCATAGGACACACGCATGCCTGATTCCTTCAGCGGGCGGTGTAACCGCCGTCGACCAGCAGATCGGTTCCGGTAACAAAGCTCGACGCGTCACTCGCCAGGTAGATGGCGGCCGAGGCGATGTCCTCGGGCTGTCCCAGCGTACCGGTAAGGTGAAGGGGGCCGAGCGCCTCGCGGGCCGCCTCCATGGTGCCGAACCGCAGCAGCATCCGGTCGGTTTCAATGGCTCCCGGCGACAGGGTGTTGACGCGAATGCGTTCGCCTGCGTGGTCAATAGCCATGGCTCGGGCTAGGTTGATGAGGCCGCCCTTGATTGCGCAGTACACCGCACGGCGGGCGCTACCGACCCGCGCAAGCTGGGAGGCGATCAGGATGACCGACCCGCCGCCTGATTGCGCAATCAGCGGGATCGCCGCCTTGCTCATCAGGAAGGCGCCGGTGAAATTGACGCCGACAACATGATTCCAATCGGCAAGGCTGTACTCAACCACGCTGCCACTCGGGTCTGACGCTGCAGCACCGTGCACCAGCACATGAAGCGCACCCCACCGGGCCCGGGCCGCAGCGACGGCAGAGGCGGTATCGGCCTCGCTCGCGACATTCGCAGCGATCCCGATCGCATCGCTGCCAAGGGCCCGGATCTGCGCCGCGGTTTCCTCGCAGCCCTCGGCTTTCAGATCGACGCACGCCACTTTGGCGCCCGCCCCGGCAAGTCCGAGCGCGATCGCTCGTCCGATACCCTGGGCGGCGCCGGTCACGATGGCGACCCGTCCTTCAAGAGAAAACCGGTTCAAGGCAGTTGAGAGGGACATGTTGACGGTCCTGTGACTTAGCCGTTCCGAAGCGCGGGAATCCCACGAACCTGAGCGCATTGCAGGATCAGGTTGCGGGGCGGTGTCTGGTAGCGGCGCTTGCGGCTGACGCACACGCCGGTGGCGCGGTGCATGGCAACCGCCGCTTCAGCGGCCTTCACAATGAGGCCGTACGCGTCGAGGATGGGGACGCCATCGATCTCGAAAATCCGCCGCCGCACCATGAAGGCGGCCGAGGGGCCTGCGGGAATGATGACCTCGGCTCCGCGAGCGATCGCGCGGGCGCAGGCCTCTTTCATCTGTTCGAGGAGTTCATCGCCAACCTTGTCGTCAGTGAATACGTCATCAAACCGTCCGATATTGTCAAAGCGCACCGCCTCGGTGCTGGAGAGCCGGTGCTCAATGCCGTAGCCGCGGACGATGTCCTCGTAGTGCGGGATGAACCGTTCGTTGGGTGCGATGAGCGCAAAGCGTTCGCCCATGGTGCATGCGGTGTAGCAGCACACTTCCATGAAGGACACCACCGGGATGTCGAGGATTTCCCGCAATTCAGTAAGGGCGGGATCGAGGGAATTGGCAATCACAAACGCGTCGTACCCACCGCGTTCGCGAACCGATAATCCATTGTCGACCACTTCCCGCACGTCGTAGTGCCAGAACAGGCGGTACTGGTCGCCGAGCGCCCCCTGCGAGGTGCCGCGCACCTCGACCTTGGTGCCCGGGGCCGCCACGCGATCGGCTGCCGCCTGCGTGGCGGCGATGGAATTACGCAGCCGTGTTTCAGATGAAAGCAGCTGATACCAGAGACGAATCGGGCGGACGTCTGACATGTTGACCTCGGAGGGTGCGCAGTGGGCCGGGGCACGAAGTTTCATTGGCCGGGTGGTGTGAGTCAACCGGGCGAGTCGTTTTCCACTAGGATGTGATGGACAAGACCGAGACCTGTCGTGCGCGGCCCGGAGGCCCGGCGCGCGTAGCACGATGGCGTTCAGACAAGGAGACGATCGATGAAGCGGTATGTGATGTTCATGCTGGCGCTGGCCCTGGGAAGTTCGGCAGCGCTCGCCCAAACCGGAACCTTTCCCGATCGGCCGTTACGCATCGTGGTGCCGTTTGCAGCCGGGGGTAATGTCGACATCGTCACCCGCATTGTTGCCGGCGGACTTTCCGAGACCCTGGGTCAGAGTGTGGTGGTGGAAAACAAGGCGGGCGCTAATGGGGTGATTGGTGCGGAGTCGGTGGCCCGCTCGGCGGCCGATGGCTACACGCTCTTCATCGCCACAGCCGAAACCATGGCGCTCAACCCGTTTCTCATGAAGACCCTGCCCTACGACCCGCTCAAGGACTTTGCGGCGATCGGTCTGATGGATGACTTCCCCTTCACGCTCACCGTCAATCCGCAACTGCCAGTGAAGACGGTGGCTGACTTCGTCGCCTATGCCCGGGCGAACGACGGCAAACTGAATTTCTCGTCATGGGGAACCGGCAGCATCGGACAAATTGCTTTCGAGCAGTTCAAACAGGCGACCGGTATCCGGATGGAGCACATTCCGTTCAAGGGGGCGGCGCCGGCCATCATGGCGGTTGCCACGGGCGAGGTGCAGGCCTTCATGGCGACGCTGTCGGTGGCGCGTCCCCAGGCGGCGAGCGGTCGGGTCAAGATCCTTGCCATCACGACCGCCGAGCGTGATCCCACTGCGCCGGATATTCCGACCCTGCGAGAGATGGGGGTCGATGTGGTGATTCGCGGCTGGCATATTCTGGTTGCGCCCGCAGCCACGCCAGCGGCTGTGCTCAATCGGCTGAACAGCGCGCTGGTCGCGACCGTCAAGCGCACTGACATTTCTCAGAAGCTGGTGGGTGTTGGGGTGAGGCCCATGACCTCAACCATTGAGGAGGCACGGGCGATGATTCAGAGCGAAAACGCCCGCTGGCGGGATGTGGCGCGGAAGGCCGGCCTGAAGGCCGAATAGAGCGGCGCGCACCAGCGCAGCCGCGGGGCGGGCGCCCCTAGGGACGCTCAGGTCGCGAGGAACATCTCGCGCAGGGTGGTGCGCCAACTGGCCGGGTAGGCGGTGGGCGTACGAAACAGCATGCCCGTATCGCGGAGCGCAATCTGCGCCTCGGCCGATTTGATCGCCACCCCCAGGATGTCCAGCAACGGCACCCCATCGACCGCGCGCAGACCGTTCTCAACGAAAAACATATTGAGCGGTCCGCCCGCGGGGATCAGCACTTTAGCGCCGCGTGCGATCGCTTTGCGGGCCTCGGCGCTGAACGCCTCCAGCGCAGGCGCCGGGTTAGCGTACATTGCGCTGAAGTCGTGGTAGGTGAGCGCCATCGATGCGCCTTCGACCAGCTGTTCGCCCAGACCGTATTCGCGCGTGAAGGCTTCCATCCGCAGGCGGGCTCCGCGGTTATGGGTGAGAAAGGCAAAGCGCCCCCCAATCTGCGAAGCCAGATGCACGGCTGCCTCGGTGATGAATACCGCAGGCAGATCGGTCAGTTCACGAATTTCAAGGTGGCCGGTTTCATTGGTACTGACATTCACAAACGCAGCGTAGCCCTGTTGTTCGGCGAGGATCGCGTTCCGGATGACTTCGCGGCTGGCGAGGTGAAAGGAGCTATCCGACTGATCCACTCCGGGGAAGGTGCGGCTCACACCGTGAAACTCGAAGTCGAACTGCGCGCCCAGCAGCGCTCTCGCATGGCTGCGCGCGGACTGCTGATAAACGCTCCAGATCGCAGCGTCGGAATCGGAAGAACTGCTTTGTAGCCAGAGTTTTCGGGTCATGGTCATGAAGGGGC
Source organism: Burkholderiaceae bacterium (assembly GCA_023253905.1). Next base: position 3,582 of record JALREG010000035.1, on the reverse strand, counting down.
CTCAGTCAGCGCGGATGCCTGCTTGTGTGATCACGCGCTGCCAGGTTTTTCGCTCGTCGCTCACCTGCGCGGCGAGCGCCTCGGGGGACGTACCGACCGCGGCAATGCCGCGGCCCAGCAGGTCGCTCACCATGGCGGGGTCTCGCACAATCGCGGTGAACTCACGCGATAGCCTGTCGATGATTGGCCGCGGGGTGCCCGCCGGCACGAAAATCGCAAACCAGCCGCTTACGTCGACGCTACGCAGACCCGCATCGGCCATGCCGGGGAGATCGACGGTGGGTGAGCGGTCGCGGCTGCTCACCGCGAGCGCGCGCAGTCGCCCCGCCTGATGCTGCGGCATCACGAGCTGCACCGAATCAAAGACCAGCTGAATGCGACCGGCGATGAGATCGGTCATCGCGGGCGCCGCGCCCTTGTAGGGCACATGCGTCATCTCGATGCCCGCTTCGCGCCGCATGAGCTCCATCGCGAGGTGAGATGTGCTGGCATTACCGGCTGATCCGTAGGTGAGTTGCCCCGGGTGCTTCCTGGCATGCTCGACCAGTTCCGCTACGTTTTTTGCGGGCACCGACGGATGCACTGCCAGAACCAAGGGGTAGGTGCCCAGGAGGCTCACCGCTGTGAGGTCGCGTTCCGGGTCGTAGCTGATCGATTTGAGGAGCGACGGGTTCACCACGATCGGACCCGGGTAGGCAAAGAGCAGCGTGTAGCCGTCGGGCGTGGCCCGTGCGACCACCTCTGCGCCGATGCTGCCGCCAGCGCCCGCGCGATTCTCGATCACCACCGCTTGACCTAAACGCTCAGCAAGCCGCGCGCCCACAACGCGAGATACCACATCGGTCATGCCGCCGGCCGCGATGGGCGTCACCATCCGGACCGGGCGGTTGGGATAGTCCTGCGCCCAGGCACCCGCCGAAGCAATCAGCAGTGCCGATACGAACGTGCGGACGAGCGATTGTCGAGTGGGCAGTTTCATGCGGTCTCCTCAGTGAAGCGGGCAGAGAATCACACGTGCTAGCATCAAATGCAACAAAGAAACTGAAACGCGCCGGTGCCAGCATCGCTGGTGACACATGAGCGAAATATCCCTGGAGACAGCAGCGTGAAGGCTTCATCGATCGGCCATGATTTTCCCGCTGGTATGGCCCTGGTGGTGGGCGCAAGCGGCGGAATCGGCCAGGCCATCGCGCGTCGGTTGGCTGCCGCCGGCTGCGCGGTCGTGCTCACCTATCGTCGAGGGCGCGCTGCGGCCGAGGCCTGCGCGAGCGGCATTCGCGAGGCGGGCGGTGCGGCCGAGGCGCTTCACCTTCCGCTCGATGATCCGGGCGCGGTGGAGACCGCGCTCCGTCCGGTGGCAGAGCGGCTGGGCGCGCTGCATACGGTGGTCTATGCAGTGGGTGCCGATATTTCCATGACCTACGTGGCCAATATCGATCCTGCAGAGTGGCGTCAAACGATCGACGGCGATCTGCACGGCTTTTTCAGCGTCACCAAAGCATGTCTGCCGCTCATGCGTAAGGCGGGCGGCGCTTCGTTCGTTGCGATCACCACTGCGGGCCTGGACCGGCACCCGCCACTCGACATTCTGTCCACGGTCCCCAAGGCGGGAATCGAGGCGGTCATTCGCGGCATCGCGCGCGAGGAAGGGCGCTTTGGCATTCGCGCCAATTCCGTCGCGCCGGGCATTGTGGATGGCGGGCTTTTTGACCGGCTTCGCGAGCGTGTCACCCCGGAGTTCGTCGAAGCAATGAAGCGAAACACGGCGCTCCGCCGCTTCGGCTCGCTTGACGAGATCGCTGATGTCGCGGTGTTTCTCGCCTCACGTCAGGCGGGTTATGTCACCGGTCAGCACCTTGCTGTTGACGGAGGGTATTCGGTTTGAAGCGTGACGACCCACAACTCGAGCGGGCGGTTGCACCGCTTCACGGACTCACGGTGGGCGCTGCGCTCAGGCGATCGGCCCAGCGGTTTGGCGCGCTCGAATTCATCAAGTGCCAGGATCGGGTGTCCACCTTCGCCGAGATCGACGCCGAGGTCGATCGGCTGGCTGCGAGTCTGCTCGGTCTGGGTCTGTCGCGCGGCGATCATGTGGCGGTATGGCTCACCAACTCGCGCGAATGGGCGATTACGTTTCTAGCCTGTGCGCGCATCGGCGCGGTCGTGGTGCCGATCAATACGCGCTATACCGCCTCCGAAGCGGGCTACATCCTCGCGCAGTCCGACTCGCGCGCTCTGGTGATGACCCGTCGCATGTGGGGTAACGATTACTGGGCGATGCTCTGCGAGGCGGCGCCGTCGCTTGCAAACTGCTCGTCAGCCGAGTTGTCAGCCACTGAGCTGCCTCGGCTTGCCCGACTGATCGCGGTGGGCGCCGATGCGCCCGCCTGCGCGCTCGCGTTCGAGTCGCTCTGTTCGGGAGGTGGCGGGCTGACGAACCACGCCGATCAAGACCGGTCGGTACCCCAGCTCGCCGATGCCGAGCGCGCGGTCACGCCCGACGATCCGCTCATCATCGTCTACACCTCAGGCACCACGGGTAAGCCCAAGGGTGCCATGCATAACCACCATGTGATCCGGCAGGCCACCCGGGTTGGGCTGCGCCTGGGCCTGGAAGCGGGCGGCAGGGCGCTGGGCCACCTGCCGCTTTATCACGTGGCGGGTCTCTACATGTCGTTCGTGCCCGCGCTCACGCTGGGCGGCTGCTATGTAGCCATGCTGCAGTGGGATACCGCCGCGGCGATCGAACTGCTCGAGCGCGAGCGGATCAGCTGCTTTGGCGGCATTCCCACCCATTTCGTTGACCTGGCCAATCATCCGGCAATGCAAGGGCGGGACCTGCCCGCGCTCCGATGCGCATGGATCGGTGGCGCGCCGGTCATGCAGTCCACCTTTGGACAGTTCATGAAGGCGCTGGGGCTGGCGCAGCTCATGTCCACCTACGGCATGACTGAGAACACCATCTCCACCACCTTCAATCTGCCCGATGACCCGATCGAGGTGTGCTGCATGAATCTGGCGCCAATCCTCGGCCCGAGCGAGGTTCGGATCGCTGATCCGGCTACCGGTGCCGAGCTCGGACCGGGCGAGGTGGGCGAGGTGCAGTGTCGCGGCGAAACCGTGATGATGGGCTATTACCGCAACCCCGAGGCCACACGCGAGACCATCACGCCCGAGGGCTGGCTTCGCACGGGCGACCTGGGTACGCTCGATGAGCGCGGCTATCTTTCAATCACCGGGCGTTTGAAGGAAATGTTCAAGACCGGCGGCTCCAACGTCTATCCGGTGGAAATCGAGCAGCACCTCGCGCGCCATCCTGCGGTTCGCATTGCCGCAGTGGTGGGCATACCGGATGAGCGGCTGGGCGAAGTGGGGTTTGCGTTTGTCGAACTGCTTGATGGTGCAAGCTTCAACATCGACGACCTGCGGGCGCATTGCCGTGGTGCGCTCGCCGACTACAAGGTACCGAGGTTCGTCTGCCCAGTGCCGGCGCTACCGCGCACCAGTACTGCAAAGATCCAGCGGTCGGTGCTCCCCGCGCTCGCGCAGGCGGAGATCGTGCGCCGCCGCGCTGCGCCGCCC
>JALREG010000375.1 GCA_023253905.1 Burkholderiaceae bacterium | reverse complement strand
CCCGATCATGCCGAACATCTCGAGCTGCATGCTCGCGAAGGCCATGTCCATCGCGATGCCGTGGGCCGCGAAGCAGGTCGCGCCGCAACGGTGCGCCGGGTCGCCGTGGCCGCTGATCTCGTCGCCGCCGGTGGTGATCCGCATCACCTCGAGGTACTCGGGGCGGCCGGCGACCAGCGGGTCCTTGCGGCTGTCGGCCGGGTCGGGGTCGCCCGACGCGGCCCGCGCCGCCCGCCGCTTGAGCTCGGCGTCGCGGAGGTCGGCGGGCATGCCCAGCGACCCGGCCAAGGTCGAACTACCAGAGGTCTGGTATCGGCAGCCCATCTACTACAAGTGCAATCGCTTCAGTGTGGTGGGGACCGGCACCGATGTGGTCTGGCCACGCTATTCATCCGTGATGGACTACGAGCTCGAGTTCGGCTGCGTGATCGCAAAAGACGGGAAGAACGTGAGCCGGGCCGAAGCGAAACCCTTTATTTTCGGCTGGTGCATTTTCAACGACTTCAGCGCCCGTGATGCGCAGATGGCCGAGATGGCGGGCAGTCTCGGTCCCTGCAAAGGCAAGGACTTCGACACGGGCAATGTGCTGGGCCCCTGGCTGGTCACCGCCGACGAAATCGCCGATCCCTATGACCTCACGATGGTGGCGCGGGTCAATGGCGAGGAGTGGTCTCGGGGATCCAGTCGCGACATGCGGTTCCGCTTCGAAGATTTCATCGAACATGTCTCGACCGATGAACGGATTCGCGCCGGTGAGTTTTTTGGCTCTGGCACGGTGGGCAGTGGCTGCGGGCTCGAACTGGGTAAGTTTCTGAACGACGGCGATGTGGTGGAACTGGAAGTAAGCGGTCTGGGGGTGTTGAGGAACAAGGTGGTTCGGAACCGCTGAGACAGGAAACCTTTTCTCCGGCAGGGCGGGTTCATCAACATAAGGAAAACAGTCATGCGACGCAGATTTCTGATGACTATGGGTGCCGCAGCGGCAGCGACCACGGCGCCAGCGGTCTGGGCGCAGTCAGCCGCGGCGGGTTTTCCCTCTCGTCCGGTCAGGATCGTGGTGCCCTATCCGCCCGGCGCGCTGACCGACATCATTCCCAGGATGGTAGCCGAGCGTCTGCGTGAAACCTGGGGCCAGCCCGTGGTGGTCGAAAACCGGCCTGGCGGAAGTGGCCGCGTCGCGGCTGATCACGTTGCGAATGCCGCCCCCGACGGCTACACCATTCTGGTGGGACTGCCAGATCAGCTCGCGATTGCGCCGCAGCTCTACAAAAATACAGCGCGGTTTGATCCAGCGCGGGATTTTGCGCCGGTGACGATCATGCTGCGTCAGGCGTTTGTTCTGGTGGTACGCGATGGCCTGCCGGTGGCGAACGTGGCCGACTATGTGGCGCTTGCCCGCAAGGGCTCGGGCGTCGTGAAGCTGGCCTCCTGGGGGGAGGGGAGTGCCGGTCATGTGGCGCTCGAGCTACTGAAGTCAATGGCGGGGGTTGATGTGCTGCACGTACCCTATCGGGGTGCTCAGGCGGCCATCAATGCCGTGGCAGGCGGTGAAGTCGATTCCATGATCACTGGCTATTCCACCGCGGGTCCCTTCGTTAAGAGCGGCCGGATCCGCATTCTTGCCACCACGGCCGCCACACGTCATGCCGATCGTCCTGACATTCCCACCATCGCCGAGGCCGGCTACCCCGGTTACGAGGTGCAATCCTGGTATGCACTGGTGGTCCCCAAGGCCACCCCGCGGGCAGTGATCGATATCATTCGTCGCGATGTGGTGGCGGCGTTGCAGGCTCCCGAGATTCTGGAGCGCATCCGTAGCTACAACGCCGAGTTTGTGGGCAATACGCCGGATGAATTCGCGACCGTGCTTGCGCGCGATACTGAAAAATGGTCAAGGGTGATCCGGGATGCGAACATACGGCTCGATTGACCGGTCGCGCGCGGGGCTGGTCTTCAACCTGATTACCTGCTGTTCGAGGAGATTCTTCATGGTGCGTCGTCTTTGGCTATCTGCGATCGCCTGCCTGATCGCGCTCTTGCCGCCGGTATTGCGGGCGCAGGACTTTCCAACCAAGACCGTGCGCATCCTTGTGCCGCAAACCCCGGGGGGCGCATCGGATGCGCTCGCGCGGGTGGTCGCGCAGAAGCTGAGCGAAAAATGGGCG
>JALREG010000369.1 GCA_023253905.1 Burkholderiaceae bacterium | reverse complement strand
TGCAGATCATTCTCGAGGAAGAAGCCGGCGGTGCGCCGCTGTTCACATCACCTATGCTCGCGCAGATCATTCGGTTTTACGGTCATGCAATGCAGGGCATGATGGGCGCTTATCTGGAAAAGACGATGCAGTCATTTGTCGAAATCCAGGACAAATTGCAGGAGCAGTCCAAGTCAATTTATGACCCGGGAACCATGCCGAGTGCCGAGGTGTGGGCGCAGTTCATGGCGATGCAGGCGCCTATGATGCAGGCGATGATGGGTAACTACATCGACCAGAGCAAGACTCTCTTTATGCAGATGCAGGATCAGATGGCGGCGCAAACGCGTAGCGTCTTTCAGAATATGAACTTTCCCGGCGCTGCGCCGCGCCAGAAGTGAGCGCGGCCCGCAAGAGAAAGTCGGTCCCCAAGGTCGGCTTCGTGTCGCTGGGTTGCCCCAAGGCACTGGTCGACTCCGAGCGTATCCTCACGCAGCTTCGCGCTGAAGGCTATGAGGTGTCGGGCTCGTACGACGGTTCCGACCTTGTGGTCGTCAACACCTGCGGCTTTATCGACGATGCGGTGCGCGAGTCGCTCGATGCCATTGGCGAAGCGCTGGCAGAAAACGGCAAGGTGATCGTCACCGGCTGCCTGGGCGCGAAAGCGGGCAGCAGCCCGGGGTCGACGCTTGTTGAGGAAGTGCATCCCAGCGTGCTCGCTGTAACGGGTCCTCACGCGACCGAGGAAGTGATGGCGCATGTTCATCGGGCGTTACCCCGGCCGCATGATCCGTTTACCGATCTCGTGCCTGAGGCGGGCATCAAGCTCACCCCGAGGCATTACGCCTACCTGAAAATTTCCGAAGGCTGTAACCACCGTTGCAGCTTCTGCATCATCCCCTCGATGCGAGGCGATCTCGACAGTCGTCCGATCGGCGACGTGGTGCGCGAAGCACGGGCGTTATTTGCCTCAGGCGTGCGCGAACTGCTGGTGGTGTCGCAGGACACCAGTGCCTACGGAGTCGATGTACGCTATCGCACCGGGTTCGTTGAGGGCCGGCCGGTTCGTACCCGCGTCCATGAGCTCGCGCGCGAACTGGGCATGGCTGCCCGTGAGCACGACGCCTGGGTTCGCTTGCATTATGTATATCCGTATCCGCATGTGGATCAGCTCGTTGAATTGATGGCTGAGGGCCTGGTGCTGCCTTATCTGGATGTGCCTTTCCAGCATGCTCATCCGCGCATTCTGAAGCTGATGAAGCGGCCGGCCAGTGGCGAGCGCAACATCGAGCGGATACAGGCCTGGCGGGCGATCGTGCCTGACATCACCGTGCGCAGCACCTTTATCGCAGGCTTTCCCGGCGAGACCGAGGCAGAGTTCGACTCGCTGCTCGACTTCCTGCGCGAGGCGCGTCTTGATCGCGTTGGCTGCTTTGCTTACTCGCCCGTTGATGGGGCCACCGCCAATGACCTGCCGGGGGCGCTGCCAGAATCGGTGCGCGAGGCGCGTCGCGAGCGGTTCATGCAGGTTCAGGCCGAGATCTCTGCCGAACGTCTGCAGCGCTTTGTCGGTCGCACGATGCGGGTGCTGGTGGATGGGATCGAAGAGTCAGATGAGGACGCCTGTGCGGTCGGGCGCACGCAGATGGATGCGCCCGAGATCGACGGCGTGGTCCGGTTTGGCGGGAGCGGCCCCTTGCCGATCGGCGGGTTTGTTCAGGTCCGCATCACAGGTGCCGACGAACATGATCTCGAAGGTGAAATGGTGAACGCCGCCTGAGGCGCTACGAGCCTGCCTCAGCGCGTGTCTTCGAACAGACCGAGGAGCGAATCGAGTCCGCCGTGATTGATGGCGTGAGTGGTTTCGTTGCGAACCAGCGGTTTAGCCCGATATGCCACTGACAGTCCGGCCACCGACATCATTTGCAGATCGTTGGCGCCGTCCCCGACTGCGATGGTACGGGAGAGTGGGCAGCCGATGCGTGCTGCCGTATGTTCCAGTGCCACCCGCTTGGCGGCGGCATTGATCACGGGGCCTACCAGGCGTCCGGTGAGCCGCCCATGGCTGACCTCGAGTCGATTGGACTGGACATGCGCAATGCCAAGGCGTGCTGCGAGCCGATCGGTGAAGAAGCTGAAGCCGCCGGACACGAGGAGGAGTTGCAGACCACTGGCCTTCATACGTCGCACCAGCGTGTCGGCGCCCGGGCTCAGTTCGACCCGCTCATCCCATACTCGCTGCAGCACCGACTCCGGTAGTCCTTCGAGCAATGCCACGCGCCGTCGCAGGCTGTCGTCATAGTCGCTGATTTCACCGCGCATCGCGGCTTCGGTGATCGCAGCGACCTCGGCCTTGCGGCCGGCGAAGTCTGCGATTTCATCGACGCACTCGATGGTAATGAGCGTGGAATCCATATCGAATGCGGCGAGTCCGAAGCGACTGAGTCGCAAATCGGGCGCCACGATTTCGGCGTCAACCTGATTCGCCTCGGCTGCGGCCTCAAGGGCCTCACCTTTGATGGATACGCGACGCCAGAGTGCGAGTTGGCCGGCCGCACGATCAGGCGGGTGCCCGGCGAGCACAGTGAACGCATCAATCGCGATACGAGACAGGAAAGGGTGCTGAACGATCAGCGTACTCACGATTTTTTCTTGCCGGACGGGGGCGGCACGGGCGTTGCGAGACCCGCCAGGATGTCACGGATTGCCCGGACCCGGGATTTAAGATCGGGCGTAGCGAGTGTGAAGCGGATTCGGTCCTGGCCGCTCATCCGCGCGTCACGGCGGCGCTGAATGAGTCCAATGATCTGACCGGGATCGATGGGGGGCTTCTCGATGAACTGCACCACGACCGCCTCTGCGGCCGCATCGATCTTGATGATGCCAAGTGGCTTACAGGCGATTCTGAGCCGGTGGGTCTCAAACAGGGCCACGGCCGGCTCGGGCAATTTTCCGAAGCGATCGATCAGTTCTTCCTGTAATTCGCGCAGCCTGTCATCGCTATCGGCGCCAGCGAGTCGTTTGTAGAGGCTCAGTCGTTCGTTCACATCAGCGCAGTAATCGGCGGGCAACAGTGCCGGGACATGCAGCTTGATTTCGGTCGTGGCCGCGAGTGGCGCGCCAGGGTCGGGGTCGCGGCCTTCCTTCAGCGCGCGAACGGCCTCGGTGAGCATGTCGGTATACATTGAGAAGCCCACCTGCTGCATCTCGCCGGATTGCGAATCGCCCAGCACCTCGCCTGCGCCGCGGATCTCGAGGTCATGCATGGCGAGATAAAAACCCGAGCCGAGTTCTTCCATCGCTTGAATCGCGTCCAGTCGCTTGCTCGCGTCGCGGGTGATGGCGGATTCATCGGGGATGAGCAGATAGGCGTAGGCCTGATGGTGCGAGCGGCCTACCCGTCCGCGCAGCTGGTGGAGCTGGGCGAGGCCGAAACGATCGGCGCGATGGATCACGATGGTGTTCGCACTGGGCACATCGATGCCGGTTTCAATGATGGTCGTGCAGAGCAGTATATTGAAACGCTGCTGGTGGAAATCGCGCATGACGCGCTCGAGCTCGCGCTCGGGCATCTGTCCATGGGCCACCTCGATTCGTGCTTCGGGCATCAGCTCTGCCAGCCGGGTACGGCGGTTGTTGATGGTGTCAACTTCGTTGTGGAGAAAATAGGCCTGGCCACCACGTTTCAATTCGCGCAGCAGCGCCTCTCGGATGGTGGCGTCGGACTCGCGTCGAACGAAGGTCCGGATGGCGAGGCGCTTTTGCGGCGCAGTGGCAATGACAGAAAAGTCGCGGATGCCTTCCAGGCTCATCGCCAGTGTGCGCGGGATCGGCGTTGCCGTGAGGGTGAGCACGTCGACCTCGGCTCGTAGTGCTTTGAGCGCTTCCTTCTGGCGGACGCCGAATCGATGCTCTTCGTCGATGATCACGAGCCCGAGGTTTCGGAATTTGAGGTCGGCGGAGAGTAGCTTGTGCGTGCCGATCACGATATCGATTTCACCGCGGTTGATTCTCTCAACCGACTCTCGGGTTTCAGCGGAAGAACGAAACCGCGAGAGCTCGGCCAACCGAACCGGGAAGTCGGCGAACCGGTCGGAGAAAGTGCGGAAATGCTGCTCGGCAAGCAGTGTGGTGGGGCATAGCACTGCCACCTGCCGGCCATCGGCGGCGGCAATAAAGGCCGCACGAAGCGCCACCTCGGTTTTGCCAAAGCCCACATCCCCGCAGACCAATCTGTCCATCGGGCGCGCGGCGATGAGGTCCTGCACCACGGCATGAATGGCCGCAAGCTGATCGGGTGTCTCCTCAAAGCCAAAGCCCTCGGCGAAGGCTTCGTAGTCGCGCGCGGCAAAGCCGAAGGCGTGACCGGCGCGCGCGGCGCGGCGAGCATACAGATCAAGCAGCTCGGCGGCTGCGTCGCGCGCATGGCGAGCGGCGCGCGCGCGCGCTTTTTCCCATTGGCCAGAGCCCAGCTGATGAAGCGGCGCGTCTTCCGGCGCGGCGCCGCTGTAGCGGCCGATCACATGAAGCTGCGCAACCGGCACATAGAGCGTGGCCTCGCCTGCGTACACCAGGTGTAGAAATTCGGTGGGTCCGTCGCCCAGATCCATGGTGATCAGGCCCTGGTAGCGGCCGATGCCGTGCTGCACATGAACCACCGGATCGCCGATCTTCAGTTCGGCGAGATCGCGGATCAGTGAGTCGACATTGGTTGCGCTTTCCCGCCGGCCTCGCCGCGAGCGGCGCGCGGTGCCCGCAAAGAGTTCGCCCTCAGTGATGACCGCGAGGGTGCTGTCGGTGAGTGAGAAGCCCTCCTGAAGCGGGCCGACCACCAGTGCTGCCGGAAGTGCCTGATCGATGAACTGCTGCCAGCCTTCAACGACCGGCGCATCGATGCCTTCCTGTTGCAGGAGCTCGGCAATGGTTTCGCGGCGACCGGGTGACTCGGCAACAATCAGCGTTCGGCCCGAGGTGCTATCCAGCCAGTCCACCAGTCTTCCAAGCGGCCGCTCGGCGCGGCGGTTGACTTCCAGGTGGGGCAGGGGCGTTGCATAGCGGTCGCGTTGCAGTTCTGCGCTGTCGGTGGCGGGATGCGGTTCGACGGCGGTTGCGCCCACTTCTTCTGTTGGGGGCTGGCCGCTGGTGATGCGGGGCATTGTCCAACGCCCAAGCCTGCGGGCGAGTGCGAAGAAGTCGTCGACGGTGATGAAGAGCTCGGCCGGCGAGAGCAGCGGCCGCTCCGGATCGTGTGCGAGAAAGCGGTGCCGTTGGCCCGCGTCGAGAAGAAAGCGCGCTGCGGATTGTTCGACATCGCCATGTGTGAGAACCAGCGCGTTGTCGCGCAGATAGTCGAAGACGGTGGCCATGGAGCCGTGAAAAAGCGGCATCCAGTATTCGATCCCCGGTGCGAGGACGCCGTTACCGATATCTCGGTAGATGGGGCTTCGAGATGGGTCGCCTTCAAAACGTTCGCGCCAGCGCGCCCTGAAGGCGTTCCGTGCTTCGTCGTCGACCGGAAACTCGCGTCCGGGCAAGAGGCGCACCTCCTGGGTGGCGTAGAGGCTGCGCTGGCTGTCGGGGTCAAAGGTACGGATCGATTCGAGTTCGTCGTCAAACAGGTCGAGCCGGAAGGGCAGCGTGGCGCCCATCGGGTAGAGATCGATCAGACCGCCGCGGACGCAGTACTCGCCAGGATGCACAACCTGACTGACATGCTCATACCCTGCGGCGGTCAGTTGAGCGCGAAGGCGAGCCTCATCGAGCTTCTGGCCTTTTCTGAACCTAAAGGTCCGGGCAGCCACGAAGGAGGCCGGCGCGAGCCGGTGCAGGGCCGTGGTCGCAGCGGTCACCACCACGTCGAGCGTACCCGCCGAGAGCGAATGAAGCGTCGACAGTCGTTCGGAGATCAGATCGTCATGGGGCGAGAATGCGTCCCAGGGGAGCGTTTCCCAGTCGGGCAGCAAGGCGATCCGTAGGGTGGGCGCAAACCACGCGAGTTCGTCGCGCAGCCTGGGCGCATCGGCAGCCGAGGCGGTCACCACCAGCAGCGTCCGGCCATGTGCGGCTTCGCGGGTGGCAAGTGCGGCAATCAGGGCGCCGTCTGATGACCCATGACAGGCGGGTAGCGACGAGATATGACCGGTACGAGGCGGCGCTGGCAGCGTAGCGGGGGCAGCGGTCCGGTGAGGCGGGGGGAGGGTCGGAGGGTTCAAGCGTAGAATTTTAGCTTTACACGCGAATGACCATGCTGGACGACAGAGAACGTTACTGGGCGGTGGTGCCAGCAGGGGGCACGGGTTCGCGGTTGGGTGCCCAGGTGCCCAAACAGTATCTGTTGCTTGGCGGGCAGACCATGATCGAGCGGTCGGTCGCTGCGCTGTCGTGCGCGGACTGGATCGAGCAGGTGGTGGTGGTCGCGGCGCCTGGCGATTCGCAGGCGGATCGCCTGTTTGTGGGGCATGCGCGGGTGCAGGTGCTTGCCCGTGGGGGTGCCACGCGTCGCGACAGCGTGCTTGCCGGGGTGCGCTTTCTGCTCGATTCCGCGGGTGCGCTCCCGCACGATTGGGTGCTGGTGCATGATGCCGCGCGCCCCGCGGTATCGTTGGCCGCGCTCGAAAGGCTAAAGACCACGCTGGCCGGTGGCAGCGGGGGCGGGCTGCTTGCATTGCCGGTTGCTGATACGGTCAAGCGTGCGCATCCGGCACACGCCGCAATGATCGGTGAGCGAGTAGCTGCGACGGTTGATCGGCAAGGCCTGTGGCTCGCCCAGACGCCTCAGATGTTCCGACTCGGGGTGCTCTCTCAGGCGCTGGCTCAATTTCCCGAGGTGACCGACGAGGCGTCGGCGATGGAGGCTGCCGGGGAGCCGGTACGGTTGGTGGAGGGCGACCGGATGAACTTCAAGGTCACCACGCCTGACGATCTCGATCTGATGCGCAGACTGTTGGGGGCCTGACCATGGGGTTTCGAATCGGACAAGGCTTTGATGTGCACGCGCTGGTGCCGGGTCGGCGACTGGTGCTGGGGGGCGTGGAGATCCCCTATGAGCGCGGCCTGCTGGGCCATTCTGATGCTGATGTGCTTGCGCATGCAGTGACCGATGCGCTTTTGGGCGCGGCGGGTCTCGGTGACATTGGTCGCCACTTTCCGGATACTGATGCGCGCTTTGCGGGTGCCGACAGCCTGGTGCTGCTCGCAGAGGCTGTGCGGCGGGTGAGGGAGGCAGGCTATTCGGTCGGTAACGTGGATGCCACGATTGTTGCGCAGGCGCCCAGAATGGCCCCGTATATTGGTGAAATGAATGCGCGCCTGGCAAGAGCGATCGGCGTCGAGGTTGGGCAGGTCAATGTGAAGGCGCGCACCACCGAGCGCCTGGGTTTCGAAGGGCGTGGCGAGGGAATTTCCGCGCATGCGGTCGCGCTGCTGGAGCGTGAATGAACACTGAATTCCGTTGCCAGAGAGCGCTTTCAAACTCCAGGAGGGCGTGAGGCATGGCTGATGGGGTGATCCACAATGCCCAGGCGAGCCGGTTCGAACTGAGCGTAGAGGGCTGGCTGTGTCGTGCCGACTACCGTATGGACGGCGCCGTGATGAATGTTCATCACACCGAGGTGCCGCCGGCACTGGAAGGGCGGGGGCTGGCATCGAAACTGGTGATGGCGGTGTTCGAGTACGCTCGACTTCATGACCTCAGGGTTCGTCCGAGCTGCTCATACGTTCGGGCCTGGACGCGGCGCCACCCCGAGGTGGCGGATCGGGTCGAGTTCTAGGCATCGCGCAGCCAGAGCCCGAGCGCCCGGCTACAGATACTCGCTGATCTCGATCAGGTTGAGGTCGGGGTCACGCAGGTAAACCGACCGGATCGGGCCCGTCGCGCCCGTACGTTGCACGGGGCCTTCGATGATGGGCCACTGCACCGTGTTCAGGTGTTGGACCACCTCTGCAATTGGGCGGTCTGCGATCAGGCAGACATCGATCGATCCCGGTACGGGCAGGTGCGCCCGAGGTTCGAATTCAGCGCCCTTCACATGCAGGTTGATTTTCTGCCGTCCGAATCGGAAGGCCATTCGTTCCACCGGGGGGGTGCCGCCGCGAAAGCGCTCAAGGGTCATCCCCATAACCCGAACATAAAAATCGATACAGGCCTCAGGGTGCGTCGTGGTCAGGACGAGATGGTCAATGCGATCGATCATGGATGGTCTCTTGGGGGAGTGGGCATGCACCCATTCTGGACGAGTCAACGAATCAGGTTGAAATGGGAAAATATCCCATGTACAATCAATTCCGTTGGTTCGTTTATCCCCGATTGCTCGTTGTTCACCATTTCCTTCACGGAGGTCGTCGTGCCCCTGGCAAAAAAGCTCCTTATTGCAGCGATGGCTGCAGTGCCCTTTGTAGTTAGTGGTTGCGGCGGCGGCTCGGGTAGCGGTACCGCGAGCGCGCCCACAAACGGATCCGGAAACCCGGTTCAGGCAGCGACCACGCAGGTCGCGAGCGGCGTCATCACCGGATTCGGATCGGTTTATGTGGATGGCGTGCGTCTGGACGACAGCGACGCGGGCGCGGTCATGGAGCAGGCCGATGGCTCCACCCGACCGGTCGCGCTGCAGATCGGTCAGCGTCTGCGGGCCACGCACGATGGAACGGGGAAAGTCTCCAAGCTGGTGGTTGATGCAGCCGTGATTGGGCGGGTCGTGTCGGTTGACGCTGTGGCGGGCTCACTTCAGGTGGCTGGGCAGGCGGTATTGGTCAATACCGACGCCGCATTGGGTCCGCTTACGCAATTCGGTGGCGATGGCGCTGATGCGACCACGCGATACAGCAGTCTGGGTGATGTGCAGGCGGGCGATTTTGCCGAGGTGCATGGCAGCCCTGTCCTGAGCGGTGGGCAGTGGGTGGTTCGGGCCACACGAATCGATAAGCGCGCTGCAATCGGTGCAGTTCGCGTGAGCGGGGTGGTCGCTAATCTGGTCAATACGGACACCGCCAAAACCTTTCAGGTGGGCGCCCTGACCGTGGATTACGCTGCCGCGCTGGCGGCAGGCAGGGTGAAGCCCCTTAATCGTCTGGCCGCGGGCGTCGCAGTCCAAGTGCATGGCGCATCGACGGGTGTGGTGGGAAATGTCCTGACCGCGGCAGCGGTCCGAATGGGTGCTGACCGTGACGGGCTGCCGGTGGCCACCCGTGTGCAGCTGGGCGGCCTGGTCAGTGGCCGCAATCTGGCCGCTGGTACGTTCCAGCTCGATGGCGCGTTGGTAAGAATCGGAACCGTGTCGCCTGAGCCCTCGGGTGCGGTGGTCAACGATGGTGCCTGGGTCAAGGTAACGGGTACGTTGGCCGAGGATGGCGCGATCGACGCCGTGCAGATCACCGTTCGGCAGGCAGATTCGGCCACCGACCTGGCGCGGGTCAGGCTCTCTGGTCCGGTGACAGGGTTGGTGGACCAGAACATCTTCATCGTGCGCGATGTTCCGGTGGATGCGTCGAATGTGTTGGCGGCGAGCCGCGCGGGTTGCGCGCAGCTGGTCGACGGGACCCAGGTGAGCGTGATCGCGGTCATGCAGGCGGGCACCGATGTCGTACTGGCTGACGAACTGAAGTGCGAGGCGCCTGTGGCGGGTCGGCCGGTTCCGGGGCATGCGGGCGGCGCAGTCGCTGCGATTGATCTCACGGCCAAGTCGTTGACGATCACCGATCCGGCTGGGAAGACCCGCACCATTCGCTGGACTGACAGCACCGTCTTCGCAGGCCAGGCGCTGGCTGGGGGTGCCAGTGCGCTACGGGCCGGCATGCTGGTCCAGGCCGAGGGCATGATCGATGGCACCGCGCTGGTGGCCAAGGTGATCGGCATACACGGCTCGCGCCCCACCGATCGTTTTCGCGAACGCCCGCCACAGGCGCTCAATCAGGCGCCTGATCGGAGCGAGGCTGTTTCAAGCTGGATCGACTATCAGAACCGCAGGCGCCTGCCGCCTGGCCGCT
>JALREG010000347.1 GCA_023253905.1 Burkholderiaceae bacterium | reverse complement strand
TCGTCAGCAGAAGCCGGGGCGCGAAGAAAATTGATCAGCTCCGAATTGGTCGACGGGCGCGGTAACTCGCCAGGCTGTTTCAGGTGAGAAGGGTCTGGACGGGAAAGCTTGAGCAGGACTGAAACCTGCTCGTCGGTAAGCGGTTCCGCCGTCAGGTTGCCAGCCAATTTCTGCGCAGTTGAGTCGAGTTCTTTGGTCAGCTTGATGAATACCGCGCGTTTGTCTACATGCTGCTTACCCTCAACCACCTTCGATTTGTAAAGCCGCGAAATCAGGTCGGCCTCTGGAAGCTTTTCGACCTGCCCTACCCCATTCGGAAGTGTCCACATCATGGAAAGCAGCAGCACATGTCTATCGTCGTCGGCACTCGCTGCTGTGGTTCGCAGAAACTCGACGATCCCAGCCTTGGTTTTTGGAATATTCTCAGCGCCGATATGAACGGGATAGTTCGACTGACGCTGCAAATGCGCTTTGAGGAACGTTCTCGCTTTGCCGTCGGTAAAGGTCTGGCTTTGTTCGATATGGTCAGCAAGTCGGTTCGCAAAATCACACACGACGGTCCGTGTCTTGTCATTTTGAAGGACCGCTAGCGCGCGGTGATCTTCGAACTCGAGCTTGGCGCTATCGGTGGTGGCGGTTCCGGGATACTCAATTCTGAATTTGTGTTCGTCATGGAGCTGCATGTAAGCCCGTATCACCGCCCCCGAAGTCAGACGCCCCCTTGTGACAGATGCGGCCAGCACAGCGTCGATTTTGCCTGTCGAGTTTGGGTAGGTACGCTGCAACAGCGCTTTGAAATTCGCGATAGAGGCCTGGTGAGTGGTGGGATTAAGTCCAAATAAGCGGCTCCATGCTCCCCGTCGCGACACGGAGTTCTCTCCTACAAAAACGGTACCTTCTCCTTCCCCGCGGGCAGTATTCAGGACAGTTCGCAGGTTCTGCTCTGCCGATTTGGCGTTCAACGGTGCTGGCATGGTGAGACCCCCGAGGTTGCGCGCGATGAGAGTTCTGAAATTCAGCTCAGGCGAATTGTCCGACAAGATTCGCGACGGGTGCCTCAAATGCATCGCTCGCGCCCTGTCCCTGAAAGTCTGCAATCAACTCCTTCAGGACGCGGGTTTTCTCAAGTACGACCTCGACGAGATCAAATAACTGCGCGCCAGTGAGGCGAGTGGCGTACTCGGAGCAGGTGATGACGATGGTCTGCTCTGGCGATTGCGCGATCGCGATTCGTGACGAAAGCGGCGTGACAAAATTGATCTGAAGAAAAAGTTTTGTCGCTTCGAGTTGCACCGCAGGTGGCATGGCTGAGAGGTCAACGCCTGTGTCGGCGACGACTGCGAAAAGGTCGCCCTCGGACTCGCAAAACTGAACCATGATGCCGTCTTCGAACTGCAGGCGGACGGCACCCGCCTCATCGGGTTGCAGATCCAGGCCTACGTGTCGCCCGAGGTCGGCGAGAAGTGCGGCAATATGTTCGTTCATCGTCCGGCTCTCCTGTTCCGACAGGTGTTAGTCACTCACAGATTGAAGCGGCTGGTCGGCCGCAGCCTATCTTGCATAAAGGATCAAGACTGCTTCATCCCCCAGCGCACGACCGTGCGTTGCTCCAAAAGCCGGAACACGCCGTTTTCCACCAGCAGACCGAAGAGAATAACCGTGAGGAGTCCGGCAAACACCTGCGGAACCTCCAGCATGTTCTTGCTTTGAAAGATGAACCATCCGAGCCCACCCTGACCTGAGCTCGCGCCGAAAACAAGTTCAGCAGCGATCAGCGTGCGCCAGGCAAAGGCCCAGCCGATCTTGAGGCCGGTGAGAATGCTGGGAAACGCAGCCGGTATGAGGATCCGTAGCACGTAAGAGAGGGGTGACAGACCGTAGTTTCGCCCTACCATTCGCCAGGTGGGGCTCACCGCCTGGAAGCCGGAGTGCGTGTTGAGGGCGACCGCCCATAAAACCGCATGAACCAGCACGAACACGATGCTGCCCTCGCCAAGGCCGAACCAGATCATGGCAAGCGGCAGGAGCGCGATGGATGGGAGGGGGTTGAACATGGCTGTGAGTGTTTCCAGCAGGTCAGCTCCGATCCGCGTCATCGATGCCAGGGCTGTGAACACAGCAGCCAGCAGCATCCCGGCAACATAACCCTCCAGCAGCACCTTGATCGACACCCAGGTGGCCATCGCGATTCGGCCATCGACGAGCCCCTGGGTCAGCGCCGTCAGTGTTTCCGACAAGGCCGGAAATAGCAGGGGGTTGTCTTGCCACCGTGAGTAGAGTTCCCAGATGAGGGCGAGCGCGGCGATCACCATCGACTTACGAATCCAGCCAAGATTCCAGAGCTTCTGTGCGAGCCCCAGTTCACGCTCGACGACAACCTCACGGGGTGGCTCCACCTGGTGAACAATGTCAGGCCGGTGCGGGGGCGTGCGGTCGGTCATGATGGATGGCTCGCAGGGCGTTGCAGCAGCATGTTCTCAATCCGGGCGGTGAGCGCCAAGCGCGCATCGGAATCCGGGGGGACAGAGAGCTCGGCCTGTACCTGGCCTGGGTGGGGACTCAGCACCAGAACCCGACTGCCGATGTGGACCGCTTCGGGAATCGAATGCGTGACGAACAGCACGGTAAAGCGGGTGTCGTCCCACAAACGCAGCAGTTCGTCCTGCATCGCACCGCGGGTGAGCGCATCGAGCGCGGCGAAGGGTTCGTCCATCAGCAGAATGTCGGGCTCCATCGCCATACCACGTGCGATCGCAACACGCTGCTTCATTCCGCCCGACAGCGTGTGCGGGTAATGATCGGCGAATGCAGTCAGACGAACCTTGTCGATGTAGTGACGGGCTCGCTCTAGCGCCTCGCGTCGGCCTGCACGCTTCGATGCGGTCAGCGCAAAGAGCACGTTTTCAAGGACAGTCTTCCAGGGCAGCAGCTGATCGAATTCCTGGAACACCATCACCCGGTCGGGGCCCGGACCACCGATCGGGCGGCCATTCAGGGTGAGGCTGCCCTCGGTCGGGCTCAGGTAACCGCCTACGGCCTTCAGAAGCGTGGACTTCCCGCAGCCCGATGGGCCGAGCATTACAAACCGATCTGCGCGGTGCACATCAAAGCTTACCCGGTAGGTGGCGGTGACCAGGTGTTGGCTCGTCCGGTACTGGAGCGTGACGCCCTGAACGCGCAGGAGCGGCTCGGTGCCCGCCAGGGTCATTCAGTGACCCGCCTGCATGTCGATCCCTGGGAAAAACAGATCCGCGACGCCGCCCGCGCGATTCTTGAGAGACCCGATGTCGTGCATGAAGTGGGCATACTTGATAACGTTTTCAGGGGTGGTGGTGTATTTGATCGAGGGGTCGCCCAACATGGCGATCATCTCGTCGAGTGACCACCGGCTGCCGCCGCCCATCGAGTCGATCAGGGTCTGCGCAGCGCCTTTCCTGTCATCCCGAATCATGACGTGGGCGCGCTGCAGTGCGGCAACGAACGACTCATAGACCTTGGGATTGCGGTCGCGAAAGCGTTGCGTGGCGGTGATCATCGTGAAGGTGGTGGAGCCGCCCATCACGTCGTCGCTGTTCATGATGGTGCGGATGCCCTGCTGCTTGAGTTCGGCCTGCGCGAGAGGTGGCGATGCGAAGTGCCCGGTGATGGTCGCACTGCCGGAAAGCAGTGCGGCTGCAGCATCGCCGTGATTCATGGTGACCGTGAATGGATCGAAGCGGAATGCCTGGTCGCGACCATATTTCCTTACCGCGTACATCTGCATCACGATCGACGGGATCGATGATTTGACCGAGGTGACGGCGATACGGTCGGTACCTGTCAGGTCGTCGATGGTCTTCAGGTGCGCCGCTCGGGTGTTGAGCAGCATGGGCATTGAGCTCATCGCGGCCACCCCGCGGGCGCCAACCCCGGTTCGCGTGCGATCCCACAGGATCAGGAACGCAGGCGGGCCTGCTGATACGAAATCGGCTGAGCCCGAGATGAGGGCGTCGATCATCGCCGAAGGCCCGCCGATGTTCGACCAGTTGACCTTCAAGGGAACGCCCCGCCGGTTGGCCTCGTCTTCGATCAGACGGTGTTGTTTCATGACGTGCAGAGGCAGGAAGCCGAAGCCGCCTGCGCCCAGTGGCACGCGGATCTCAGAGACTTCAGCGCGAGCGGTCACGGCCACTGCAAGGGTGGCAAGGGCAGCGATCAGGGTTCGATGTAAACGCTTCATGGCAATCCTCGCATTCAGGGTTTGTTCATGCCGGCCTGACGAACCAGCGTACCAGCGCGGGCGTGGTCGGCGGCGATTTGACGGGCGAATTCATCGGTGCTGCTGCTGGAGGCCACCAGACCCAGACCGTCGAAATGCGCGCGTACCGCGGGGTCGTCCAGGACCCGCCGGAAATCCCGGTTGAGGGCAGCCACAGTCGCGCCAGGCGTGCTGGCGGGCACCGCAAATCCGTACCACTCGGGCATCTCGCCGGCCTGCGCGACGCCAGCCTGAGCAGCGGTAGGCGTGCCAGGCAAGACACCGATCGGATCCTTTCCGAACAGCACCAGCGCGCGGAGCTTACCGGAGCGCACATGCTGGGCAACCGACGTGGGATTGGCCACCAGCAGTGGAATGTGGCCGGCCAGCACATCAATGACCGCAGGGCCTGCGCCCTTGTATGGGACGTGGGTGAGGTCAATGCCCGCCGCAGACTTGAGCATTTCGCCTGCAAGCTGCGGGCCCGATGCGCTGGACCCGTAGCTGATGCGGCCAGGCTCGCTTTTCGCCAATGCAATCAGTTCTGCGAGTGACTGCGCCTTGAGCGACGGATGGGCAACCAGCACGAAGGGTTGCTGCGTGGCGCGCGTGACCGGCTTGAAATCGCGCAGGGGATCCAGTCCACTGTCCTTGTAGAGGTGAGGATTGACCGTGAAAACCCCCTGATGCGCGAGTAACACCGTATAGCCATCACCTGGCTGGCGTGCGGCATGCGCGCTGCCGACATTACCCTGTGCGCCGGCTCGGTTGTCCACGATCATCTGCTGCCCCCAAAGCTGCGACAGCCGCTCCGCGACCGCCCGCCCGACCGCATCGGTGCCCCCGCCTGGTGGGAACGGAACAACGAGGGTGACTGGTCGCGTCGGGGCGAATGCTGGCCCACCACCGGGCGGCGCTACGCTCTGTGCGTTTGCAACGGAGACGCCGAGCGCGAACAGCAACGCCACCCGACGTGTCGCGCCGATCAACTGCGGTAGTGTGGGTTTGGGGTCGAACATCCGGGATCTCCTCATCGTGGTACCGGCTTCGACCGGCTTCTTTTAACCGCAGAGTATCCCGTAGTCGTTTGCCGGTGCCAAGCGCGTTGCCGCGCTTTCGGGACACGGTCCTGGCCGCCGGGCGCCTGTTCTTTGGACCGCCCGGCGTTGCCTGGACAAGCCTGGCCGTCTACCATCCGACTCCCACTTCTGATGATCTTCATTTTTTCGGAGCGCTTCCCCATGAACAACAAGGAACTTTTTGACCGCGGCCTGCAGATTCGCAAGGAAGTGGTTGGTGCCGAATATGTCGAGAAATCGCTGGCAGCGGCCGACGACTTCACGCGACCCCTTCAGGATCTGGTCACCGAGTATTGCTGGGGCGCCGTCTGGGGGCGCGAGGAGTTGCCGCGCAAGATCCGCAGCATGCTGAACATCGCGATGATCGGTGTGCTCAACCGTCCGCATGAGCTCAAGCTTCACGTCGCTGGGGCGCTCCGTAATGGCGTCACCCGCGAGGAAATCCGCGAGGTGCTGCTTCAGGTCGGCATTTATGCGGGGGTACCGGCCGCTATCGATGGCTTCCGCGTCGCGCGCGAGGTGCTGGACGCGACGGATAAAAAGGCCTGATCGGCGGATGACTGAATGAGCGCGCACCGCCCCCATGGGCCGACCCTTGCCGAGCAACTGGGTCGGTTTGCTGCCGACACACCGACGGAATCGTTTCCCGCGCTTACGCTGGAGCGCGCAAAAATGATTGTTGCGAGCACGCTTGCAAGCGCGAGCCGCGGGGTCGATATCGCATCAACGCGGGCGCTGCTCGCCGCTGAAGTTCAGCTGGGTAGCAGCGGCCCGTGCGCTCTATGGTTCGGAGCGGGGACGCTTGCGCCCGACCGCGCAGCCCGCGTGAATGCGGTGGCAAGCGATGCCGCGGCTTCCGACGACAGCGATCTGCGCAGCATCGCCCACATCGGTACGCCCACGACCGCCGCTGGTCTTGCGGTGGCCCAGTGGCGAGCGCGTAGCGGCCGAGAACTTCTGGCGGCTTTGGTGATGGGCTATGAGATCGCCGGTCGAGTCGATGAGGCGCTCACCCCGGGGCGAATGCAGCGCGGCTTACACGGATCGGTGTCCACGATCTTCGGTGCAACGGTAACCGCCGGACGTCTGCTTCGACTGGATGCGCAGAAGATGGCGCATGCGCTGTCGCTTGCCGCGTCTTCTGCGTGTGGCATGGCGATCGCTGCTGACACCAGTTGCGCGCGTGAGTATCACGCCGGGCTCGCTGCGATGCTCGGCGTTCAGGCGGCAGTAGCCGCCGAGAGTGGCTTCGAGTCTGAGAGCGCGGTGCTCGAATCGCCGCGAGGCTTCTTTGAGGCCATGAATGGTCAGGCGGTTGAGCAGGTGGCCGAGGGACTGGGTGCGTCATGGGATATCGTGACCGACATGGCGATCAAGCTCATGCCGGGCGCGCATCCTTTTCACGCCATTGCGCAGGCCGCAATCGAAATCGCGGTGGCGCACGACCTGAAACCTGAGCAGGTGGCCGCCGCTACGATTTCGGCACCCCAACTCAAGGTCTGGGCGCACCAGGCGGTTCCGCCGCATGACCTGATCAGCGCCGCCCATAGCGTGCCCTATTTTGTGGCGTGTGCCATCGCGGATCGCCGCATTGGCTGGAATCTCTTCTCGCCTGAGAAAATGTTCGATCCGGTTGTAGTGTCAATGATTGGTCGCATCGGATTTGATCCGGATCCGCCCGCACACCCCGATCGCTTTGGTCATCGTCACGGTGGCACCGTAGTCGTGACCACCACCGATGGCAGGTTACTCACGCACACTTGCAAAGCGCCTCGTGGTTCAGGCACCACTGGAATTGAATGGGCCGATGTGGAGGACAAGTACCGCGCATTGGTGCCCAGGCCCGAGTGTTCGGGGGATCGGGTTGAGCAAAGTCTCGCCGTGATCCGCAAGCTCGAGGACCAGGCATCGGTTGACCCCTTGATCAGGCTGATTCGACCCGTGCTCGACGGATCAACGTAGGGGGGCGCGTGGCGAATCGATCTGGCCTGGGCGCTGACTCGGGAGGTTGAATGCAGGACCAGTCACTGAGAGGTAAAGCCGCTCTCATCACCGGGTCGATCGGTGGCATTGGTTTTGCTGCCGCACGGACACTGGGGGCTCGCGGCTGCGCGGTCATGCTGAACGGGCTCGAGCCGCCTGCGGCGGCCGAATCTGCGCTCGACACCCTGCGCGGCCTGGGAACCGATGCCCGCTATCATCAGGCGGATCTGGCCGATCCACATGCGGTCGCGGGGCTGGTTGCGCAGGCGCTCGCTGCCTTCGGCAATGTGGATATCCTGATCAATAACGCGGTGATCCGACATTTTGCGCCGGTAGACGAGTTTCCTCCCCTGGCCTGGGATCGCGCGCTGGCCGTGAATATCAGTGCGCCGTTTCATGCGGTTCGGTTGACGCTGCCTGGAATGAGGCGGCGAGGCTGGGGGCGGATCATCAACATGACCTCCGTCTATGGCGAGCGCGGAACGCCAAATCGGATTGACTATTCGACCACCAAGGCGGCACTGGCCGGTATGACCCGCGCGGTAGCCGCCGAGGTCATGGGGCAGGGCATCACTTGCAATGCGGTGAGTCCGGGATCGGTACTGACCCCCAACATTGAA
>JALREG010000025.1 GCA_023253905.1 Burkholderiaceae bacterium | reverse complement strand
TATTTAAGAGCGCCAGAGGTTAAGATTTATAACATTGATGACTATAAAACGTATGAGTTGGAAATAGATTTTAACATACCACAGTTGGTTCAAAACAAACTTAATGAATTAACACTTGAGGTAGAAGCTGAATGCCCTGGTTGCGGCCAATCGGTCGACCAAACACCACGCGCTCGCGTGCGTAGCGTGCCGCCCGCCGCAGGGCATCCAGGCCGATGCCGATCGCCTCAACCGCAATCAGGATGCGCTCCGGGTTGAGACCGTCGAGCAGGTAATAAAACCCTCGTCCTTCCTCGCCGATGAGGTCCTCTTTGGGAATGAACAGATCATCGATGAAAACGGCGTTGGAATCGACCGCGGCACGACCGTGCTTCGGGATCCGACGTACCTCAATTTTTGTGCGATCGACGTCGGTGTAAAAAAGCGACATGCCGTCGGTGGGCTTGCCCTCGCCCTTGGCGGGCTTTGCCGACGTGCGTGCAAGCAGCAGGATCTTATTGGCCACCTGCGCGGTGGAGGTCCACATTTTGCGCCCCGATACGCAATAGCCCCCGTCAACTTTCTTTGCGAACGTGCGGATGCTGGTGGTG
Organism: Burkholderiaceae bacterium; assembly: GCA_023253905.1. The sequence goes on along the minus strand of JALREG010000025.1, from coordinate 2,323 downwards.
TCGAGTCCCGCGTCAGGCTCGGTGACTCCAAAACACACCTGATCGCTCCCCGCGACCAACCTGGGGATCCATCGTGTTTTCTGGTCGGGCGTTCCATGAACGACCATCGGATGGGGCCCGAACATGTTCATGTGAATCGATGAGGCAGCCGCCATCGCGCCGCCATGCTGCGCGACGGTGTGCATGACGAGCGATGCCTCTTTGATGCCTAGTCCTGCGCCGCCATACGCCTCAGGCATGGTCACGCCCAGCCACCCGGCATCGGCGATAGCCCGATGAAACTCACTCGGAAAGCGCGCCGCCTGATCGCACTCAGCCCAGTAGTCATCGCCGAACCGGGTACAGACCGCGGTGACACCATCGATGATCGCCTGCTGCTCAGCGTTAACCTTGAACATTGCTGTCTCTCCCGTCTGCTACAGCCCGTCGTCATTGAATTTCGGAAAGCGCACCGTGAGGCGGCTTCCCGTTCCAGCGCCCCGCTGGGTGGGCCAGATCAATCCGTCAGAGATGGCGATTGCGGCGCCGTGCTGGCCGACGATTTCGCGCACGATCGACAACCCCAGGCCGCTGCCGTCCGCACCCGCGCCCAGTACCCGGAAAAAACGGTTGAATACCAACTCCCGGTCGGCGGGCGCGATGCCGATCCCGTCGTCTTCGATCTCGAGCACCACGTCGGCTGGCGTCGTCTGCACCCGTGCGGTCACGATCCCGCCGGCAGGGGTATACCGGATCGCGTTATCAATCAGGTTACCGATCATCTCGCGCAGCAGAATCGGGTGCCCGGTGATGGGGGCCGGCAGGTCATCGCTTTCAAAACCAAGATCGATCGATTTCTCGAGTGCGATGCTGTAGTGGTCGGCGATGACGGTGCGAACGAGCGGAGCGAGGTCGAGCTCATCCATCGCTACGGCGTGACGCAAATTCTCCGTGCGCGCGAGCGCAAGCAACTGGCTGACGGTGTGCGCGCTTCGTTCTGCGCTGGCGGCGATGTGCTCGAGCGTGCGACGCAGCTCCGCTGCGTCGGTTTCCCGCATGGCAAGCTCGGACTGCGTGCGCAGGCCCGCGAGCGGAGTCTTCAGCTGGTGAGCCGCGTCAGCGATGAATCGTCGCTGCGCCTGCAGGGTTTGCGCCTGACGGGCGAGCAGATCGTTGAATGCCACCACGAGCGGTGTGAGCTCCTCGGGTGCCTCTTTTGGATCGATGGGCGAGAGATCGTCGGGTCGGCGCTGCTGAATCTTGCCCTGAAGCAGCTTCATGGGTGCCAAGCCGCGGCTGAGCCCAAACCACACCAGGAGCAGCGAGAGCGGCAGGATCATGAACTGGGGGAACAGTACGCCGCGAATGATTTCGCTTGCCAGCTGATCGCGATTGTCAAAATTATCTGCGACCTGAATGAGGAGCAATCCTTCCTCAGATGAGTCTGATGGACTTGCCCAGGTGTAGGCTACCCGCCATTCGACGCCGTTATCGACGACGGTACGAAGGCGGATGCGCTCGGGGGCGGGGAAGTCGTAGAGTCCGGGCCGGGCGAGTGCGCGGTCGCCCGCGATGATGCTTCCCTCTGGGCCCGCAATCTGGATGCGAAGCGTGGAGCCATCCTGGGCGCGGGTAAGCCTGTCGAGTAGCGGCAGCAGCTGTGCGCGGGCGTCGGTGTCGCTGCTGCTGATTCTCTCGCGCAGCACTTCCACGCGGTCAACGAGCGTGCGGTCAAAAGGCGCGTCGGTCAGTGAGCGCGCCACCACGAAGGTGACCGCCACTGACAGCGGCCACAGCAGCATGAGGGGGGCGAACATCCAGTCGAGGATCTCGCCGAATAACGACCGCTGCTCAGTCAGGGAAAACGGATTATTTCGACGACGCGGCGCAGGCCGCCGAGGGCGTCTGGCCGCCGGGGCGGGCGCTTCAGGCGGAGGGGGGCTTTCGCGCGTGGCGACGAGGTCGCCCAGGACAGACGGCGCACGCGCCGCGGGTTCGGACATCAGCGCGGTTCCGCGTCGGTGCTGCGTTGCAGGCTGTAGCCCAGTCCCCGCACCGTAGCGATCCGGACGTTACCGCCCTCGAGTTTCTTGCGCAGGCGATGAACATAGACCTCGATGGCGTTATGACTGACCTCTTCGCCCCAGCCGCACAGGTGCTCAACGATCTGCTCCTTGCTCACCAGTCGGCTGTTCCGCTGGAGGAGTATTTCCAGAAGCGCGAGTTCACGTGCGGAAAGTTCGACCTGCTGGTCGGCCACCCAGGCCTGGCGGCCGACTTGATCGTAGCTGAGTGAGCCCAGCTTCAAGGTGCTGCTTGCAGCGCCCATACCCCTGCGAACCAA
>JALREG010000255.1 GCA_023253905.1 Burkholderiaceae bacterium | reverse complement strand
ATCACCGAACAGGATCGGCTGGTAGCCCTCAACGCGCTCGCGGCAGCCGCCGGCGTGCAGTCGGGCCAAACCATCTCCACCGTCCTCGCACTGCTTCCTTCCATTCAACTGCTCGAACGCAGTCGCGTGCGTGAATCCGAGGCCTTGCAGGGTCTTGCTGCCTGGGCTCAGCAGTTCACGCCCACCGTGTCGCTGCGACTCCCGGTTGAGGCTGCTGATCCCGCTGGCCTGCTGCTCGACGTGGCAGGCAGCCTGCGTCTGTTCAATGGCCCCGATCGGCTGACCAAGCGGGTGCAGGCCGGGCTGGCTGAAAACGGTTTCCCCGCTCACACAGGTTCTGCATGCACACCCACCGGTGCGTGGTTGCTGGCTCGCCATCGCCACGCCCTGTGCGCCGACACACCCAACCGACTGCGCGCCCTGTTGGCCCGACTGCCGGTTCGACTGCTGGCCTGCGCGCAAGCGCATGAGACTGCGCTCCAGGCAATTGGTGTCCGGACGATCGAACATCTCATGCAGTTGCCGCGAGCCGGCCTTGCCCGTCGCTTTGGTCTCGAATTGCTTGACGAACTCGATCGCGCCACCGGCCAGCGCCCCGACCCCCAGCCGGTGTTCATGCCACCAGACAGTTTCGAAAGCCATCTCGATCTGCCGGCCCCGGTCGAAGACAGCGAACGCCTCTTGTTTGGCGCGCGTCGGCTGCTGCTTCAGCTTTGCGGCTGGCTGGCGGGTCGTCAGGCGGGCGCGCGGCGAATCTCACTCAGCGCCGTGCATGAACGCCACCCTGCCACCCTGATCCAATTCGGCCCAGATCGCCCCAGTCGTGACCCTTCACAACTCGGACTGCTGCTGGCGGAAGCACTACGACACACCAAGCTGGCCGCAGCCACCAGCAGCCTGAAGCTGCAATGCCATGACGTGCACCACTACGCACCAGCCAGTACGGAGCTGTTCCCTGGCGCTGCAACCGCCCACGAACAAATCGACCGGCTGGTTGAACGCTTGAAGGCCAGGTTGGGAAACGAACAGGTCTCGCAGTTGCATCAGGTGGCTGAGCACCGCCCCGAATACGCCTGGCGCGCCGAACCCGTTCAGCGGCTACCCGTATACACCCCCGAACCCGCGCGCCCACGCGCAGGACATCCAACGATCCCCCCAGCCCGCCCCGCCCCGCAATCGCCGATCGCGCTGCGAGCGGTCCTGCATAGCGCCGCGGCCCGCAAAGCCTGGCACACCCAACATGCCACGGGCAGCCTGCCGACGCCCCTGCGCCCGCTTTGGCTGATCGAACCGCCCCTCGCGCTATCCGAACGTAACAACAGGCCCTTCTGGGAGAGCCCTCTGTCGCTACTGGCAGGCCCCGAGCGCATCGAGTCAGGATGGTGGGACGACAAACTGGTCCTGCGCGACTATTTCATCGCGGAAGACACCTCACACCGCCTGGTATGGATCTTTCGCGAACGCCTCGGTACCTCTGGCACCTGGTACCTGCATGGCCGCTTTGGCTAGCTCCACCGCTTTGGCTAGACCTACCGCTTTGGTTAGCCCTACCGCTACTGGCCCCTCGCTGGTCGCACCCGACCCAGCTGCTCGTTATGCGACTGGCAGTCGATACAGCGCAGTGCAAGCGGCTGTGAACGCAGTCGTTCCACCGGCACGTCAGCACCACAATCCGTGCAGATACCGTAGCTACCCTGCTCAATGCGCCGTAGCGCGTCGCGTAGCCCACGCCACTCTTCAATGTCGCGTTGCGCCTCGCTCAGGTCCAGCCCGCTTTCCGTCTCGACCCAGGCCAGATCAGCGTTGTCACCCACGCGCCCCAGCATTTCGGCGTCTTCGGTCGATTCGCGCAATTTCGTCGCGATTTCCCCTTCAAGCAGCCGCGACCGCGCGATCATCCGCGTACGCAGGTCGGCAATCTGATGTTCGCTCAATGCCATGCACCGCCCCCAGGCAAACGTGTTCGAATTCCGTACAAATGATGATAGGGAGGGGGCGCCCCACAGGTCTTGACCGACATCAAGCAGCAGGCCGGCATAAGCACGATGGCACGATCTGCTCGCGCATCAACCGCTGCGACCCGCGCATGCATCGCCGCATCGTATCCAGGCGCATCACCGAAAACTCTCGCTTTCGGTTCGCGTATGAACTAAAGTTTCATTTGTAAAACCACTACACCGCTCAAAATTCATTGCCTGCATAGCGCCACATGTCCCTTCCCCTTCCGCCAGCAATCGAGTTCATCGGCGTCGACAAGCGTTTCCGCGTGAAGGGCTCCAGCACCGAACTGCTCGCCGCCACCCAGGTCACATTCGAGGTTGCAGAAGGCGAAGTGGTGTCGCTGATTGGTCCGTCGGGCTGCGGCAAAAGCACTCTGCTTAATCTCGGCGCAGGGCTCGCGCCGCCCAGCGCAGGCACTGTCCGGGTGGCAGGCACAGCCGTCAGAGGTCCGAATCCGCACGTCGCCTTCATGCTGCAGAAAGATCTGCTGATGCCCTGGCGTACGATCGCCCGCAATATCGAGTTCGGGCTCGAGCTGCGGGGGGTAGCGGCGCCACGCCGCCGCGAAATCTCCGCACAGCTCCTGCGCCAGTGCCGGCTGGAGGGCTTTGGCGAGCACTATCCCCATCAGCTCTCGGGGGGCATGCGTCAGCGTGCGGCGCTCGCACGAACGCTGGCCGTCGATCCTCTTGTCCTGCTGATGGATGAGCCGTTTTCGGCACTCGATGCGCAAACCAAGATGGTGCTCCAGCAGGACCTCGCGCGGACCGTGGCCGAGCAGCGGAAGACGGTGCTGTTCATCACCCACGACCTGTCGGAGGCGGTAGCCCTGTCCGACCGTATCCTCGTGATGAGCGAGCGTCCCGGCACCATCGCGGCGCAGATCCGGGTTGATCTCCCCGACCGAAATCACCCAATGGCCAGGCGTAAGCACCCTGGGCTCACCCACTATGTGAACGAGCTGATGAGCCTTTTGAAGCTCGACGCCGGCGCCGAATTGCACTGACCCCCGCCACCATGCCACGCGAACGCCTGATCACCGGTTTTTGGAGTCTCACCGTTCTGGTGGTGTTTCTGGCCGCCTGGGAATGGGGCCCGGGGCTCGCGGGTGTGCCCGCTTTCGTGCTGCCGCCATTTTCCAAGGTCTGTAGCGAAGCCGTACGAATCTGGGAGGCCGAGCGGCTGCTGCGCCATGCGGGCATCACCGCCGCTGAGGTCATGATCGGCTTTGCGCTCGGGTCACTCCTTGGCGCGCTGATCGGCTTTAGCCTCGGTGCGTCGCCGCGAGTGGAGGCCGTGCTGTCGCCCTACCTGCTCGCGTTACAGATCGCGCCCAAAGTGGCCTTTGCACCGCTTTTCGTCATGTGGCTGGGCTACACAATCTATCCAAAAATTCTGGTGGCGATCCTGATCGTGTTCTTTCCGGTGCTGATCAACGTGCTCACCGCAATGCGCAACACCGACGTCGACCTCACGAACCTCGCGCGCTCGTTCTCGGCCACGCGGTGGCAAATTTTCCGAATGGTCGAATACCCCACCACGCTGCCCGCGCTGTTTTCGGGCCTGCGCATCGCGAGCACGCTCGCGGTCATTGGGGTAGTGGTGGGCGAACTGGTGGGCGGCAATCTGGGCCTGGGCTACATGCTGGTGTTCTTCGAAGGTCAGGGCAACACCGCAGGTGTATTCGTGGTGATCGGCGCGCTGACCGTGATCGGTATCCTTGCCTACTACGCGGTCGTGCTCGCTGAACGGCGCGTGCTCCACTACCTGCCAAGCGCTGACTCACCACCTCGCTGATGCGCCCGCCTGTCCCTTTCCCATTTCTCCGCCATGAGCACTGACCTTTCGCCTCTTCAGCCTGGCCCGGCCGAGGCCCCCGTGATCCGCCTCGACGGCAGGCGAATTTTCGTCACTGGCGGCGCGCGCGGTCTGGGCGAAGCCTTCGTACGCGCGCTCTGCGCCGCGGGCGCACAGGTGACCTTCGGCGATGTCCTCACCGACCGGGGGCATGCACTCGCCGCCGAGTTGGGCAGCCAGGCCATGTTCGTCGACCTGGACATGCGCGACCCGGACTCGGTTCGCACCGCGCTCCACGCCGCCACCTCGCACATGGGCGGGCTCGATGGCCTGCTCAACAACGCGGCCGTCACGAACTCCGGCGGCCGTGATCTCGACCAGATCGATCTCGACACCTGGGACAACGTGATGGCTGTCAACGTGCGCGGTCCGTGGCTGGCAGCGTGCGCGGCGCGCGCTGCTCTCAAAGCCTCAGGAAGCGGCCGAGTCGTGAACATCGCATCCGACACCGCGCTCTGGGGCGCGCCGCGCCTGATGGCCTATGTGGCAAGCAAAGGCGCAATCATTGCCATGACGCGTTCGATGGCCCGCGAACTGGGCCCCGACCACATCACTGTCAATGCGATCGCGCCCGGTCTCACCCTGGTGGAAGCTACCGAATACGTGCCCCGCGCCCGCCACGATCATTACCTGAACGGCCGCGCCATTCCGCGCGAACAGATGCCCCACGATGTCACCGGCAGCGTGCTCTTTCTGCTGTCGGCTGCGAGCGCTTTCGTCACCGGGCAACTGCTTGCGGTGAACGGCGGCTTTGCGATGCACTGAACTCCAGAACCCTACTCTCTTACAGCCATGCGCACGCTCAACGAACTCAACGCTTCGGTCTCCGCCCTGTCTGTCATCTCGACCGCTTGCGGCGACGGCGCCCGAGTGGAAGCGCTACAGGCCGGCGCGTCCGCTCAGCCGGTCTCCCACGTGCTGCTGCATGGCATCGGTTCGGCGGGCGCGAGCTGGCTCGAGCAACTCGAAGCCGCCAACCGCCTGGCGGGATCACCACGCCCACGGGTACTCGCCTGGAATGCGCCCGGCTATGGGCACAGCACGCGGCTGGCGGCCGAATGCCCCACGGCCGCCGACTACGCGAGGCGACTCTGGCAGTGGCTCGATGCGCTGGGCGTCAACCATCCCATCACCCTTGCTGGTCAATCCATGGGCTGCCTGATTGCCTCAGCAGCGGCTCGGCTACAACCCCAACGGATCAGCCGGCTGGTGCTGTTTGCCCCGGCCCGCGGCTATGGACGCGCCGATGCCGCCGAGCGCGAACGCCGTCGCAGCGACCGCCTCGAGGCGCTCCGCCAGCACGGCCCCGCCGGTCTCGCTGAACGCCGCGCCTCGGCGATGCTGTCGCCGCAGGCTCACCCCGATCTAATCGGCTATGTCCGCGCCATCATGGCGCGCATCGATCCGGCGGGCTATACCCAGGCCACCGAAATGCTGGCCCAGGGCGACATCGACGCCGATCTCGCCACCTGGCGCGGGCCTCTGGTGGTCGCAAGCGGTCAAGCCGACCGGATCACGCCGCCTGAGGGCTGCCGGGATATCGCGACCCGCGCTGGCCAGGCCTGGACCGATCTCGGACAGGTTGGCCACGGCTGTCCGCTCGAGGCGCCGCAAAGGGTGAACGCCCTCCTGGGCCTCGGCGAGCCATGAGCCGATCAACACCGCAACGCGCCGAGGCAGCGCCGCTCACCGGCCCCGGCGAGTCAGGATCCGAGCCTGATCGCTACCACGTGCCTGCGCTCGCGCGCGGCCTCGAGCTGCTCTCGCGCTTTAGCCGCCGCACGCCGCAGCTGACCGGTGCCGAGCTTGCGCGCGACATGGACCTTCCGCGCGCATCGGTCTTCCGGATGTTGCACACGCTCGAACGCGCAGGCTACGTCGAGCGGGTGGACGACAGCGCCTCCTACCGGCTTGGGCTGGGCGTGCTGCGCCTGGGCTTTGAGGTGCTCGCTTCCATGGAGCTCACTGAAATCGGTCACCCAGTGATTGCGCGCCTGCGCGATCGAACGCGCTGCTCCGCGCACCTGGTGGTGAGAGATGGCCGAGAGGTGGTGTTTGTCGCCAAGGCACCCGGCGAAAGTGCGCTCTTTCAGTCGGTACAGGTCGGGGCTCGCCTGCCGGCGCACGCCACAGTCCTGGGGCGTTTGCTGCTGTCCGATCTCGGCACACCCGAACTTGAGCGTCTATATCCCGAAAGCACGTTACAGCGGTTCACCGAACACACCCCGAGGACGCTCTCCGAGCTTACACGGCTGATCGCGGCTGACCGCAAACGCGGATGGGCCATCAGCGAAGGGGGCTTCGAAACCGGCATCTCCACCATCGCCGCGCCGGTGGTGACCGGGCGCGGACACGTCACCGCGGTGGTAAGCGTCACCGTACCGGCGCAGCGAATCGATGCCGCCCGGGCGCGAACGCTTGCCGAACAGGTGCAAGAAGCGGCGGCAGAGATCGCTACGCGCCTCACGCATTCAGCGGCTGGAGGCTCACCGTGACATCCCATTCAGCCGCCGTGCCGGGCGGCACGCCGTTCACCCTGATCGGCTGGGGGGCCATCGCCCAAGCACTCTACGCTCGCCTCGCGGCCGTCCCGCACGCGCGACTGGACTGCGTCGTCGTTCGTCGCGAGCGGGTCGCGGCCGTGCGCAGTGCCCTCGGGCCCTCTGTGGCGGTGCAGAGCGAGGTCCCCGAGCATTGCAGGCTGCTGATCGAGTGTGCTGGTCACTCCGCGCTCTTTGACCATGTCGAGCCTGCTCTTGCGCGCGGCACCGAATGCGCGGTGCTGTCGATCGGAGCACTTCATGAAGACGGTCTTGCCGAACGGCTCGCCGATACGGCCGCGCGCGGCGGCGCACGACTCCATCTGCTCGCAGGCGCGATCGGTGGAATCGATGCAATCGCCGCCGCCCGGTTCGCGGGTCTCGACGAAGTGGTCTACACCGGAAGAAAACCCCCTTCGGGCTGGCGCGGCTCACCCGCCGAGCGGCTGCTCGACCTGGATGCGCTACGCGAGCCTGCTGTTTTTCTCGAGGCAACCGCTCGCGAGGCAGCGCGGCTTTACCCAAAAAACGCCAACGTGGCTGCCACCCTTTCCCTCGCTGGACTGGGGCTCGATGCCACGCGCGTCCGGCTGATTGCCGACCCCGGTATCCAGGACAACATTCACGAGGTGATGATCCGCGGCGCGTTCGGCGAGATGTCCCTCACCATGCGCGGCCGACCGCTTCCTGACAACCCACGGACCTCGGCACTGACCGTGCTGTCGGCCATGCGTTTTCTCGCCAACCGGACCGGGGCCCTGGCCATCTGAGCCCATTCATGCGAAATCCGCTCTCCATGCTGTCACGATTCCTCACCCTCACCGTGGCCGGGTGCCTGGCGAGCGTCGCTCAGGCTGATGAGCCCAACGCGGCTGCTCGGCAGCTGGCACAGGAACGTTTCACCATTGTGGCGCCGTTCCCGCCAGGCGGCCCGGTTGACGTGCTGTCGCGCTTGCTCGCTGAGAGCCTGCAGAAGCGCTACGGGCAAGCTGCAGTCGTTGAAAATGTACCTGGAGGCGCAGGCAATCCCGGCATGGACAGGGTTCGGCGGGCACGCCCGAGCGGGCACACCTTGCTGGTGATTCCCGCTGGCAACCTCACCATCAACCCAACGCTGATGGCGAATTTCCCGTTCCGGATCGAGCGCGACTTTGCTCCGGTTACCATGCTCGCCAAGGCACCCAATGTGCTCGTGGCCCATCCCTCGGCCGACACCACCACGCTCGCCGCGCTGGTTGCCGCAGTGCGCGCCGACCCCAAGCGGTTTTCCTATGCGTCGCCCGGTATTGGCAGCGGCCTTCATCTGGCGGGCGAACTGTTTCGCCAGCAACTCGGACTCGACATTCAGCATGTGCCCTACAAGGGAACGGGGCCGGCAATCAATGATGTGATCGCAGGGGTGGTACCGCTCATGTTCAGCAACCTGCCGGCTGCGCTACCCCAGGTTCGTGCCGGACGCCTGGTGGCACTGGCGATTACCGACAGCACGCGAAGCCCGGTTGCCCCCGATATTCCAACGCTGGCGGAGCTGGGGGTGGACGGTGTGGTGGTGAGCTCCTGGTATGGGCTGATGGCGCCAGCGGGCACCCCGCCTGATATCGTGGCCCAACTCGCGCGGGACGCCGCCGCTGCGCTCGCAACCGAGGTCGTGACCCGACAGCTCAGCGCTCAGGCGATGACCGCGAGTCCGATGACACCTGCCGCATTTGCCGCGCACATTCGCGCCGAGACGGCCACCTGGGAAAAGGTGATCACCGCTCGTGGGATCCGGGCCGACTGATCCGCCCCGTCACGATACGAGCGAGCAGGCAGCTCAAAGGTCGAGCACCAGCCCCTCACCGCGACAGCCCGATACGCAGATCATCATCACCTTGTTTTCGGCGCGCTCACCCTCGGTGAGCACCGAGTCGCGATGCTCAGGCGTGCCCTCGAGCACACGGGTTTCGCAGCTGCCGCAAAAACCGTCCTGGCAACTGAAGCTTACCGACACACCAGCGTCGAGCAGGACATCGAGGATGGACTGGCCGGGTGCGACCGAAAAGCGCTGCGCCGATCGGCGCAGCTCAACCGTAAAGCCCTGTTGCGAACCCACCTCATCCACTGGCACGGCCGCCGCAAACCGTTCGATGTGGGCATTGCCGTAACCAAGCGCCGAGCAGCTGGCGAGGAAGGCATCGAGCATGGCGGCGGGCCCGCACGCGTAGTAGTGCGTGGTGGCGCTCCCCGCACCCGGCCGTGCTCGGAGCAGTTCGCTCAGGTCGGGGGGGCCACCAGCGACGTCATCAAAGTGCCAGTGCACCGGAACGCCAAGCGCAGCAATCTCATCGGAAAACGCCGCGGCGCTGCGCGAACGCGCGCAATAGATGAACTCGAACGACGCGCCCAGCGCCTTCAACCGCCGCGCCATCGATAAAAGCGGCGTGACGCCGATGCCCCCAGCCACCAGCACGGTATGCGAAGCCGCCTCGTGAAGGGGGAACTGGTTGCGCGGCTCGCCAAGCTCGAGCGGCATACCGATACGAAACTGCTCATGGACCGCGCGGGAGCCCCCCCGGCTCTGCCGTTCGCGCAGCACCGCCAGCACATAGCGATGACGCTCGCGGCAATCGTTGACCAGCGAATAACTGCGGATGAGTCCGCCAGGCAAATGCAGATCAACATGTGCGCCCGCGGTGAAGGCGGGCAACTCGGCGCCATCGGGCGCACGCAGTTCGATGCCGATCACATCGGTGGCTTCATGACGCAGCGTGTGGACGAACGTACGAATCATGCTGAGGTACCCGAGGTTTCCGAGCCGAGTTGCTTCTGGGCGAGCCCGCGCAGCGTCCGACGCAGCCGGACAATGCCGAGATCGTGCTGATAGAGGTGCTCGCGCTGGTTCGCGTCGGGCTCCATGCTTTCCATCGCGAGGCGGTCTTGTTCGAGTACGTGAAAGTGCCGACCTTCGAGACGATTGCGGTAAAGAAATCGCCAGGCGCTGCGCTGCCAGCCCGCGACCTTGCGGCACCGCCAGAAGAAAATGCCTGCCGCCTGCGGGCTGATCGGAACATAGCCGCCGATGATGGTGAAGTTACCGCCCGGCCCGCCGGTTTTCGGATAGGGGATCTCCAGACGCATCATGTGAATGCCGGTATCGATCCATTCGGTCCAGTCGAAATTGACATTGCGCTGGCCCTTCTTTTCAAACACGAAACCGGTGTCCGTGTCACGAATCTGAAAGTCGGCTGAAAAATCGCCCTCGGCCATACTGTGAGATTGACGATGCAGGTAGGCGCCGTGCATGGGATCGATCACGTTTTCCATGACATAGCGGTAATCGCAGCCCCACTCCACATAGCAGAGAAAAGACGACCACTCGGGCGAAGTGAGCTGTTCAGGCAGCACGAGCGGCGGCGGCTCATCGCAGTGCGGATCGACCGCGTTATAGACAAAGACCGCGCCCTGCGCCTCGCGAGCGGCATACATACGGGTGGCGCGTGATCCTTCGAGCTTGCAGCCGGGACTCCCAGGCACGCGGGCGACCGTGCCGTCGCAGCGAACCTGCACGCCGTGGTAGGCGCACGCAATGCGGTCACCCAGCACCACGCCCATGGAGAGCGCCGCGCCACGATGCGGGCAGTGATCCTCGAGCACCCTGACCACACCAGCGGCGTCGCGCCACAGCACCAGCTTTCGCCCCAGGCGCCGCAACGAGATCGGCCGATCGCGCACCCACGACGACGGGCAAACCGGGAACCAGTAGTTGGTGAGACCACGCGACAGGATACGTTCGACCGCATCCTGATGCACAGGGGTGGGTGCATTCATCATTCGACTCCGTAACGATCGTTCAGGCGGCCAGACTACGGCGGGGGATCAGGCGCCCAAGCGCGCGAGTTCGGCTTCCAGACGCGCTGCAGTCCAGGGCTCGCCATCGGGGCCAGCCGGACCGGTGTCATTCAGCATGCGCACGATGCCATCAAGGTCGTGGATGCCCGCGGCGAACGCGCGTTCAATGGCATCGCCCAACAGATTTTCGTAGGCGGTAGGTTCGGCGAGCCGATGCTGATGCATGACATTGACGAGCGAAGTGGCGTGAGCCATGGGCGCTCTCCTCAGTGCGAATGCGACTTGCCGTGCCCGCCACCCTGCGTTGAGGCGGGCTGGGGCGAGCGCGCCACCGCGGTGATCTGGGCGGTTTCACGGCTGCCGTTTCGTAATTCGACCACCAGCGAGATGGGCACTTTGTCGCCGTCCTTGATCTGCACTTTCAGGTCCATCAGCATGATGTGGTAACCCCCCGGCTCAAGGGCGACCTGCTGGCCCGCGGGCAGTTCAAGCGCAGCAACGGCGCGCATGCGCATCACGTCTTTGTCCATGCGCATTTCATGAATCTCGACCACCCCGGCCACTGGCGAACTGGCCTCAAGCAGACGCGAGGCACGCCCGGCGGTGATTTCCATGTAGGCGGCGGTGGCCTTCTGGCGCGGCACGGTGCTGCGCACCCAGGGGTCTTTGACCGACACCACCTGGGCGACAACCGGGCCAGCCGCGATCGCAAAAGCGACCGTCAACAGACACGACATCAGCCAGGTGAACCGGTTGGTGAAACTGCTTTGCATGGTTACTCTCTGAACAATCGATTGCCTCATTGGGAGTATAGCGGGGCCCCCGCATCACCCGAGGCTCGTAGCAGACGAAACGCCACCCGGCAGCGAAATGTTATGACTGTTTTTTTATACAGTATTATTGGCGGGTCATGTTACCTGCCTACGCCGAGCTCCACTGCATCAGCAATTTCTCCTTCCTGCGGGGCGCCTCACACCCCGAGGAACTGGTCGATCGCGCCCGCGAACTCGGCTATGCGGCGCTCGCCCTCACCGATGAATGCTCGCTCGCGGGCGTGGTGCGAGCCCATCTGCAGGCACGCACACACAATTTCCCGCTCCTGATCGGCGCCGAATTTTCGCTGCACAACTGTATCGATCCTACCCACGCTGGCAGCGCCTTTCATGCCCCGGGCACGTCCGGAGCCCACAGCGCCGCCCCGAGACTGGTGCTGCTTGCGCGCCACCGCGAGGGCTACGGGCAGCTGAGCGAACTGATCAGCGCGGCGCGCGCGCGTGCGCCCAAGGGGCACTACCAGCTGCTGCCCACCGATCTCGACGACGGCGTGCCCGGCTGCACGGCACTGCTCGTGCCTGCACAAGGTCCAATCCCGGCTCAGCCCGGGTTGGCAGCGCTCGCCCCCTGGCTCCGTGAGCGCTTTACCAACCGGGCGTGGCTGGCGGTTGAACTGCTCGCCTACGGCCACGACAGCACCCGGCTTGAACAGCTGCGCGCATTGAGTCGCGCAAGCGGTCTGCCGCTAGCTGCTGCGGGCGACGTGCATATGCATCGCCGCTCGCGCAAACCCCTGCACGACACACTCACCGCCATCCGGCTGGGGCAGCCCGTCGCACGCTGCGGGCACGCGCTCGCCCCCAACGCCGAGCAGCATCTGCGCAGCCGCCTGCGGCTCGCCAGCCTCTATCCGGCCGAGCTTCTCGAGGAAACACTCGAGATCGCTGCCTGCAACCGTTTTTCGCTTGACGAACTGCGCTATGAATACCCCGATGAAATCGTGCCGCCCGGACACACGCCCGCCAGCTGGCTGCGCGAACTCGTCGACCGGGGTCTGCCAGGCCGCTATCCGGCAGGCATCCCCGCCACGGTGCGCGAGCAGATCGAACACGAACTCACGCTGATCAGCGAACTGCGCTATGAGCCCTATTTCCTCACCGTGGCCGACATCGTTCACTTCGCCCGCAGCCGCAACATTCTTTGTCAGGGCCGGGGGTCGGCTGCCAACTCGGCCGTCTGCTATGCGCTCGGCATCACCGAGGTCGATCCCGCTCGCCTGAGCGTGCTGTTCGAGCGCTTCATCAGCCGCGAGCGCAACGAACCGCCTGATATCGACGTCGACTTCGAACACCAACGCCGCGAAGAGGTCATCCAGTACCTGTACCGGAAATACGGCCGCCATCGCGCAGCGCTCGCTGCCACGGTCATCCGCTACCGCACCCGCTCAGCGCTGCGCGATGTGGGCAAGGCGCTTGCCATCGACGCAGCTTGCATCGAGCGCCTCGCGGGCACGCTGTCGTCGTGGCGTGGCGCACCCGACCGTGATCGGCTCACCGAAGCCGGGCTCAACCCCGATTCGCCCGTCGTTGCACGCTGGCTCGAACTCGTACGAACGCTACAGAATTTTCCCCGCCATCTGTCACAGCACACCGGCGGCTTCGTCATCGCGCGCGATCGGCTCACGCGTCTGGTGCCCGTCGAAAACGCAGCCATGGCCGAGCGTACCGTCATCGAGTGGGACAAAGACGATCTCGATGCGCTGGGGCTTTTGAAGGTTGATGTGCTCGCGCTCGGCATGCTGAGCGCCATCCGTCGCGCGCTCGATCTGATCACCTTCCGGCGCGACCCGTGGCGGCGCGGTAACCACCGGTTGGCCGGTGCGCCTCCCATCGTGCCCTTCCGCATCCAGGACATCCCCTCCGAAGACCCCGCCACCTACGAAATGATCAGCCGCGCCGATACGGTGGGTGTGTTTCAGATCGAATCGCGCGCGCAAATGAGCATGCTGCCCCGGCTGCAGCCGCGCTGTTTCTACGATCTGGTGATCGAGGTGGCCATCGTACGGCCCGGTCCCATTCAGGGCGGCATGGTGCACCCCTATCTGCGTCGTCGCCAGGGGCTGGAGCCGGTTGACTATCCCCGTGACGAAATCCGACCGGCGCTCGAACGCACGCTGGGCGTACCTATTTTTCAGGAGCAGGTGATGCAGATCGCCATGCTGGCCGCGGGTTTCAGCGCAGGCGAAGCCGACCAGCTACGCCGCGCCATGGCCGCCTGGCGTCGCAAGGGCGGGCTCGACGCCTTTCAGCAGCGCGTGGTCGAAGGCATGCTCGCACGCGGCTACGCGCCTGAATTCGCGCAGCGCATCTTCAGCCAGATCGAGGGCTTCGGCGAATACGGCTTTCCCGAAAGCCACGCGGCGAGCTTTGCGCTACTGGTCTACGTCAGCTGCTGGATCAAACGCCATGAACCGGCAGCTTTTCTCGCCGCCATGCTCAACAGCCAGCCGCTGGGGTTTTATGCGCCCGCGCAGCTGGTGCGCGATGCGCGCGCGCACGGTATCGAGGTGCGTCCGGTGGATGTGCTGGTGAGCCAGGCACAGTGCACGCTCGAAGAATTTGACGAACCCAATTCGCAGCCCGCCGTGCGCCTGGGGCTTGCGCAGGTGCGAAGCCTCTCGGCGGTTGCCACAGAACGCATCCTGGCCGCGCGAGATCAACGGCTGCAAGATCCCGCTCGCAGCGGGGGCTTCGCGTTCGATGATGTTGACGATCTCGCTCAATGCGCCCAGCTGGACGCATCCGCACTGCGTGCGCTCGCCGATTCTGGAGCACTGCTGGCGCTCGCGGGCCATCGTCGTCAGGCTTACTGGGCAGCGGCAGCGGGCCGACTGACCGGAGGGTTTCTGGATCAAACCCGCATTGACGAAGTCCCCGTCACGCTCGCCGCCCCCTCCGAAGGCGAGGACACCATCGCCGATTACCGCTCACTCGGCATCCCCATGGGGCGTCACCCGCTGGCTCTGCTGCGCGCACAACTCGACCGCCTGCGCATCGAACCAGCCTCGGCGCTCGCGGGCTACCCCGACGGCCGTATTGCGCGCGCAAGCGGACTGGTCACCCACCGCCAGCGCCCGGAAACCGCGCGCGGCACGCTATTCGTCACCCTCGAAGACGACACCGGCACGGTCAACGTCATCGTGTGGCCTGCGGTATTCGAACGCTTCCGCGCGGCATTGCTTGGCGCCCAACTCATGAGCGTCTACGGTTACTGGCAGCGCCAGGAACACGGTGGTGGCACGGTCACTCATCTGGTGGCCGCACGCATCATCGATCACACGGCGCTACTGGGCGCGCTCGAAAGCCGCAGTCGGAACTTCAGGTAGGGCGCACACGCGCCTGCGCGGCGTCCCTGGCAAGGCCCAGCGCCTCAGGCAAAGTTTCCGCTCTGGTAGTCGCGCACGGCCTGCATCAACTCATCGCGGGTATTCATCACGAACGGGCCATACTGTGCAATGGGTTCATTGAGCGGCCGGCCGGCAATCAGCACCGCACGTGACGGCGCCTCGGCGATGAAGCGCACACCATCGGCATCGGGGCGGGTTTCCAGCACAGCCATGCGTTGGTGTGGCACCGGGCTGCCGCCCACCGACAACGCGCCGCGATACACGTAGACAAGCCCGTTATGCCCCGCCGGCAGTTCAATATCAATCGATCCCGGCGAATCAAAATGCAGATCAAGAAACACCGGATCGACCGTGCCCTCCGGGACCGCGCCCGCCACGCCATGGGCATGACCGGCCACGACGCGCACGCGAACGCCCTCCGCGCTGACGAACTCTGGCACCTGCCCGCCGGGGATGTCGCGCCAACCGGGTTGGGTCATCTTCAGCTTCGAAGGCAGGTTTACCCAAAGCTGAAAGCCCTCCATGAGGCCGTCCTGCTGTTCGGGCATTTCAGAGTGAATGATGCCGCGTCCCGCGGTCATCCACTGCACACCGCCTGAATTGATCAGTCCTTCGTTCCCCACGCTGTCACGATGCCGCATGCAGCCGGTGAGCATGTAGGTGACGGTTTCAAACCCACGGTGCGGATGATCCGGAAAGCCGGCGATGTAGTCACCCGGATTCTCGGAACCGAAGTTATCGAGCATGAGGAACGGATCGAGCCGCTGTTGCAGGTCTTGCGTGAGCACACGAACCAGCTTCACCCCCGCGCCGTCCTGGGTCGGCATGCCAGCCACCAGCCGCTCAACGCCACGCGAACGCGACACACGAAAAGGAACCGGAGTATTCATCGATCAGACATCCCAAACAGGAGTGGGTTAAACCGCGGCGCTCAGGCTTCCAGCCCACGAGCCAGATCCGCGCAGATATCGGCAGGCGACTCAACACCCACTGCGACGCGAATCAGTCCTTCGCCTACGCCTGCTGCCAGCCTGGCCTCCGGAGTGAGCCGCCCGTGGGTGGTGCTCGCCGGATGGGTGATGGTGGTTTTGGTGTCACCCAGGTTACCCGTGATGGACAGCATCCTGCATTGATCGATGGTGGCCCAGGCGCGCGCACGCAGACTGGCTGCATCATCGCCTTTGACGTCGAACGACACAATGGCGCCCCCAGTCTTCTGTTGACTCATGGCAAGCGCATGCTGCGAGTGCGAGGCAAGGCCCGGGTAATGCACTCGTGCCACCCGCGGGTGCGCCTCCAGCCAACGTGCAACCTCGAGTGCATTGGCCGATTGCCGCTCCATACGCAGCGACAGAGTCTCAAGGCCCTTCAAGAGCACCCACGCATTGAACGGCGAGAGCGAGGGGCCGGCGGTGCGCAGCACCGGGAGGAGCAGCTCGCGAACATATTGCTCGCTACCCAGCACTGCCCCACCCAGCACCCGACCCTGACCGTCGATGTACTTGGTGGCCGAATGCACCACCACATGCGCGCCAAGTTCAAAAGGACGTTGCAGCGCAGGCGAACAGAAACAGTTGTCAACCACCAGCACCGCGCCTGCATCCGAAGCGATCTTCGCGAGCGCGCGAATATCGCCCACCTCAGTGAGCGGATTCGACGGCGATTCGAGGTAAAGCATACGGGTGTTGGGTCGCATCGCCCGACGCCAGGCCTCGGGGTCGGTGAGCGGAACATAACTGGTTTCCACTCCGTAGCGACCAAACATGTTGAAGAGCTGCATCGTGGCGCCGAACACGCCGGTGGAGGACAAGACATGATCGCCAGCACGGGTGAGGCTCATGAGCGTCGCCATGATCGCCGACATGCCGGAGGCGGTGGCGAGACACGCCGGCGCACCTTCCAGCGCGGCGAGCCGGTCACAGAACATCTGAACTGTGGGGTTCGAGAAACGCGAATAAACCGGCCCTCGGTCGGTACCCGCGAAGCGCGCTGCCGCCTGCGCCGAATTTTCAAATACAAAGCTGGAGGTGAGATAAATGGGCTCAGCGTGCTCGCCGAATTGAGAGCGTTCAATGCCAGCGCGGACGGCAAGCGTGTCAAAGGAGAAAGAATCGGACATTGGGTTTCCTGAAAGCTCAGTCGCCGACCACGGCAAACTGAAGGTTCATCTGGCTGAGCGTGCGCTCTTCGTCGGGCCCTGCACCGATCGTAAGACGCCCGGCCTCGAGCTGGTCGAGATAGTCGGCAGAAATATCGCCGGTAATGTATTGCCCATCAAAGCATGACGCCTCGAAACGGTTGAGCGACGGATTAAGGTCAGACACCGAGCGCTTCATCGAATCAACCGATTGATACACCAGCGCATCGGCACCGATGGCATCGCAGATTTCATCATCGTTGCGGGCGTGGGCGATGAGTTCGCTGCGGGTGGGCATATCAATGCCGTACACATTGGGAAATCGCACGGGCGGCGAGGCGGAGGCGAAATACACCTTGTTGGCTCCCGCATCACGGGCCATCTGGACGATTTCGCGTGAGGTGGTGCCGCGAACAATCGAATCATCCACCAGCAGCACATTCTTTCCCTTGAACTCCACGCTCATTGCGTTGAGCTTCTGGCGAACGGATTTTCTGCGCACCGACTGGCCCGGCATGATGAAGGTACGGCCAACGTAGCGGTTCTTGAGAAAGCCCTCGCGGTAGTCGAGTCCGAGCCGATTGGCAAGTTGCATCGCCGACGGGCGTGAAGTGTCGGGGATGGGCATGACCACATCGATGTCGCCGCGATGGAGAGCGCTTGAGACGCTCTGCGCCAGATACTCCCCCATGCGCAGCCGGGCGGCATACACCGAGACACCATCAATCAGCGAGTCGGGCCGCGCGAAATACACGAACTCAAACATGCAGGGATTCAGCGACGCGGATAGCGAGCACTGACGCGAATGAAAATTTCCATCGAGGTCGATGAACACCGCCTCGCCGGGCTGGATATCGCGCACCAACCGGAACCCGAGACCCTCAAGCGCAACCGATTCGGAGGCGACCAGATACTCGGTCCCTGCATCGGTTTCAGCCACGCCATAGCAGAGCGGCCGGATGCCAAAAGGGTCGCGAAACGCGAGAATGCCGTAGCCTGCGATTTCGGCCACACAGGCGTAGGCACCGCGCACGCGCGCTTGCAACCCCGTGACCGCAGCAAAGATGGTGTCGGGGTCAAGCGTGATGCCGCGCGCCTTCTCCTGAAGCTCATGCGCCAGCACATTGAGCAGCACCTCCGAATCAGAGGCGGTGTTGATATGGCGCCGGTCGCGACGAAACATCTCTTCCGAGAGCTGCGCAGCATTGGTGAGATTCCCGTTGTGCGCCAGCGTGACCCCAAAGGGCGCATTCACGTAAAAGGGCTGCGCTTCCTCGGAGTCAGACGCCGAACCCGCGGTGGGATAGCGAACATGTGCAATGCCCGAGGTGCCCGGCAGCGCTCGCATGTTGCGGGTACGGAACACATCGCGCACCAGCCCGTTAGCCTTGTGCAGGCTGAATTTCTTGTTCGATGCGGTTGCGATCCCAGCCGCGTCTTGCCCGCGATGCTGCAAGAGCAGCAGCCCATCGTAGAGCAGCTGGTTGACGGGCGAGCGGGAAATCACTCCGAGAATTCCGCACATGGCTTGGCTCCGGACGCGGTAAGCAGAGACTCAGGCGGCCTTCAGCACACCCGCGGGACGAAGCGGTAGGTGAGGCATCAGGCGCGCTGTGATTTCATCGAGTAGCGGGCGGCAGCGCGCCCCGCTCCAGGCCGGATCGCGATCAAACCCGGCAAGCGCGGCTACCAGCGCGATGATGGCAAATACGATCACCGCTCGCGCCACCCCGATGACGCCACCCAGCATCCGGTCTAGCCCCCCCAGACCCACCGCAGCGAGCCCTCTTGCGATCAGTGCGCCCACATAGCGGGTGACGAGGAACAGGATCAGGAAAACTGGCAGTGCCAACGCCCAGACCGGCGCCGCCACCCCAAGCGCATTGATCAGAAGCGGGCTTCCGAGGAGCGCGCCCACCAGCGCCACCACCCAGGAGGCGAGTGCAAAAGCGGTCCGAACCAGACCTCGGAGCAGCCCCAATGCAACCGATACGAACACGATTCCACCGAGCAGCCAATCCCAGGTCGTGAGCGCACTCATCGACCCGCCTCAGGGGCGATCAACGCGGCCTCCAGCCCTGCGGCAAGCAGCCGGCTGCGTGCCTCTTCGGCCGCCGCACGAGTGGCAAACGGACCCGTGCGAACCCGTACGCGCTCGCCCTGAGCGGTTTGGAGCGTTTCGCTGTAGGCCCGAAGCCCCAGGCTGCTCACGCGTGCTTCGGCCGCCCGCGCATTCTCCGGGCGTGCGAACTGTCCGATCTGCACCGCCCAGTTCTGGCTGGGGTAGGTGCGCGACGTATCGGCACTTTGCCGTGAGGCATCTGCCGACGCAGTAGCAGCCGGCTGACGGGCCGCCTGCGCGCGGGCCGCTTCTGCGCGGGCCGCTTCTGCTCGGGCCGCTTCGGCACGAGCGGCTTCGGCGCGGGCAGCCTCAGCGCGAGCGGCTTCGGCGCGCGCGGCATTGGCGCGAGCGGCCTCCGCTCTGGCTGCCTCTGCTCTGGCAGCATCCTGGCGCTGGGCCTCTGCACGTGCTGCGTCGGCTTTTGCCGCCGCCGCTCGGGCGGCATCGGCGTCGGCTCGCGCCGCGGCACCGCTTCGCGATTGAGCAGCGCCGTCCGCGGGAACGTCGAGTTGCTGGGTCATAGGCTCGCGAGCCTGTTGCCGCGCATCAGCGGCAGCCTGCGTTGGATCGGCTGGCGCGCCGCCTCCTGCCGTTGCCCGGGCTTCGGCTACGCGCCCCGCCTCAGCGCGGGACGCGCGGGCTGAATCGGCATTCACCGGCGCGGGAGCGGCGGCGGTCGGCGCGGCGGCATCGCCGGGTGGCCGAACAGGCAGTTGCGCATCGCGCGAGGGGATGTCGACACGGATATCGGGTCGGGGATAGCGGGGCTCTCGATCGAGCACCAGCGGCAAGGTGACAGCCACTGCCAGCCCGATGACCAGGGCGCCCACCAGGCGGCGACGGGCACGGCGCTTGAAAGGGAGGCCGGGATCTGCTGGCGGCTGATCGACCGTATCACGCCGGGCCATAGAGCCTCTCTGGCGTCGATCGGAATGAATGACGATCAGGCTGGGCGGGGCGGGGAAACTTCGGCACGGGCTGAGAGGATGTCCGCGACGGTCACAAAGGACCCGAAGACGATGATTCTATCATCGTCCCCCGCGCGGGCACGTGCCCGTTCGAGAGCGGCCCGGGGACTTGCAAAACACTCAATATCCGGTGTGATCGATGCACCGCGAACCGCCGCTACCCGCTCAGCCAGGAACGCGGCCGACGCCGCTCGTGAGCCTGGCAGATCCACCAGTAACCAGTGATCCACCCGCTCGCCGAGCGCCGCGATGATTCGATCGATGTCTTTATCGCGCATTGCCCCGAAAATTGCCCAGGTTTCTGGAAAGAAGCCCATGTTGTCCAGATTGCTGGCCAGATGCGCGGCGGCGTGGGGGTTATGCGCCACGTCGAGGACAACCGACGGACGACCCGCGAGCACCTGAAACCGGCCCGGTAACTCGACCGTCGCAAAGCCCTGCCGGATCGCCTGCGCGCTGACGGGCAACTGACTACGCAGCGCCTCGAGCGCAGCCAGCACCCCCGACGCATTGAGCAACTGATTCGCCCCGCGCAAGGCCGGGTAGGCAAGGCTCGCACGCCGCTGCGTACGCCCCCCATAGGCCCACTGCTGCCGGTCACCCGAGTAATTGAAATCGCGCCCGAAGCACCAGAGGTCGGCACCGATCGACCTGGCGTACTCAGTCAGCGAGGCAGGCGGCACAGGATCGGCGCAGATCGCAGGGCGACCCGGTCGGTAGATATGCGCCTTCTCGTACCCGATGGATTCGCGCGTTGGCCCCAGGTAATCGGTGTGATCCAGATCGACCGAGGTGACGATCGAGCAGTGCGCATCGATCAGGTTGACCGCATCCAGCCGCCCGCCCAGCCCGACCTCCAGGATGACCACATCCAGCGCTGTCTGCTGAAATCCAAGAAGAATGGCGAGCGTGGTGAATTCAAAATAAGTCAGCGAGGTGTCAGCACGCGCTTCGTCCACCCGCACGAAACGCTCAATGAGCCACTCATCGCTCACCGCCCCGCCGTTGATCCTGGCTCGCTCGTTAAAACGCACTAGATGGGGCGACGTGTAAAGCGCCACCCGATAACCTGCGGCGATCAGAATGGATTCCAGCATGGCGCAGGTCGATCCCTTGCCGTTGGTGCCCCCCACCGTGATCACCACCGGAGACAGCGACAACCCGAGGCGGGCAGCAACCGCCCGCACCCTATCCAGCCCAAGTTCGATGCTGCGAGGATGAAGCGACTCGACTCGTGTCAGCCAGTCGCTAAGCGGCAGAGCAACAGCCGGTGCGCTCAGGACAGGGCCTCGGACGGCTGCCGGGTGAGAAGCGCGAGCAGATACGCGATTTCGTCACGCATTTCGCGGCGATCGACGATCATGTCGATGGCGCCCTTTTCCAGCAGGAACTCGGCTCGCTGAAACCCTTCAGGAAGCTTCTCACGAACGGTCTGCTCAATCACCCGCGGGCCGGCAAATCCGATGAGTGCTTTGGGCTCCGCAATGACCACGTCACCCAGAAAACAGAAGCTTGCCGATACGCCGCCCATGGTGGGGTCAGTGAGCACTGAAATGTAGGGCAGGCGAAGCTCAGCCAGACGGGAGAGCGCTGCGGTGGTCTTAGCCATCTGCATGAGCGACAGCAGCCCCTCCTGCATGCGCGCGCCGCCGGACGCGGCGACCGACACGAAAGGAACCTTCTGTTCCATGGCGGTTTGCACCCCACGAACGAATCGCTCACCGACCACCGAGCCCATCGAGCCGCCCATGAACTCGAATTCAAACACTGCGACGACCACCGGAAGCGCTCGGATGGCTCCACCCATCACCACCAGCGCATCGGTCTCACCGGTGGTTTCGATGGCCTCCTGGAGGCGGTCGGGATACTTGCGGCTGTCACGGAATTTGAGCGCATCGACCGGCAGCACCTCATGACCGATCTCGTAGCGTCCCTCCGGATCGAGCAGAAGATCGAGCCGGCGGCGGGCCGAGATACGCAGGTGGTGGCTGCATTTCGGGCAGACGCTCTGGCTGGCATCGAGATCTGCCGAGTACAACACGGCGTCGCACGACGGGCATTTGACCCATAGCCCCTCGGGCACCTTCTTGCCGCCAGCAGGCTGGCGCTGAATTCGCGGCGGTAGCAGCTTGTCTAGCCAACTCATTGCAGCGTTCTCCAGATGGTGTGTGGTTCGGTGCAATCGCAGGTTGATTAAGCGCGCGGCCTCTCGTCGATGGCTGCCCGCACTTCGCTGATGAAAGCGCCAACGCGACCTGGCGCTTCCTCAAGAGGACCGTCTTCCAACAGTTGGATCATCCGGGTGCCGATAATCACCGCATCGGCGACGCGTGCCACAGCGCTGGCTGTCGCCGCATCGCGAATGCCGAAACCCACGCCGACCGGCAATTGCGTTCTGGACTTGATGAGCGACACGCGGCGGACGACATCATCAATATCGATCGTGCCGCCGGTGATTCCGCGTAGCGAAACGTAGTACACATAGCCGCTTGCCGCCGACAGGATCTGGTCGATTCGTGCGGGTCCGGTGGTGGGCGCGAGCAGAAAGATGGGATCGATGCCCCGCGCGCGCGCCTGCTGCGCAAACTCAACCGCTTCCTCGGGCGGATAGTCCACCACAATCACGCCATCGACACCTGCCTGCGCAGCACGCTCGATGAATTGTGCGCCACCCATCCGCTCGATCGGGTTCGCGTACCCCATAAGCACCACCGGCGTGTCGGGATCGGTGCTTCGAAACTCGCTTACCCACTGAAGGACATCGGTGAGACCAACGCCCAAGGCGAGCGCCTGTTCGCTTGAGCGCTGAATGGCGGGGCCGTCGGCCATTGGGTCCGAGAACGGCACGCCCACCTCGATCACATCGGCGCCCGCGCGCGCAAGCGCCCGCATGACAGGAACGGTGGATTCGCGCGAGGGATGCCCCGCAGTAAAGAAAGGGATCAGCGCCTGACGGCCCTCAGCTGCGAGCTGCGCAAATCGCGTGGCGATTCGTGTGGCCATATCAGAGACCCAGTCCACCGCGTTGGGCCACGGTGTGCATGTCCTTGTCGCCCCGTCCGGACAGATTGACCAGGATGTGCTGGTCAGGGCGCAGGGAGGGAGCAAGTTTGGCGGCATAGGCGATGGCATGGCTCGATTCAAGCGCTGGGATGATGCCCTCGATGCGGCAGCAGGTATGAAACGCTTCCAGGGTTTCGGAATCGGTGATGGCGACGTAGTTTGCTCGCCCCGAATCTTTCAGCCAGGCGTGCTCAGGGCCAACGCCAGGGTAGTCAAGCCCTGCCGAGACCGAATGCGTGTCGATGATCTGGCCGTTATGGTCCTGCAAAAGATAGGTGCGGTTACCGTGCAGTACGCCCGGCGTGCCAGCCGACAGCGACGCGGCGTGACGACCCGTGTGAAGCCCTTCACCTCCCGCTTCAACGCCCACCAGTTGCACCCCAGGCACGTCGATATAGGGATGAAAAATGCCGATGGCATTGGACCCCCCGCCCACGCAGGCGATCACATAATCCGGCTGCCGGCCGATCTGTTCTGGCATCTGGGTGAGACACTCCCGACCCACGACCGAATTGAAGTCGCGCACCATCATCGGATAAGGATGCGGGCCCGCCACCGTGCCGATAATGTAGAAGGTGCTCTCCACATTCGTCACCCAGTCGCGCATCGCTTCATTGAGCGCATCTTTGAGGGTACGCGAGCCCGACTCAACCGGCACCACGGTGGCGCCGAGCAGCTTCATGCGATAAACGTTTTGCGCCTGCCGCGCCACGTCATCCACGCCCATGTACACCACGCATTCCATACCGAAGCGCGCGCACACCGTGGCGGTGGCCACGCCGTGCTGGCCCGCGCCGGTTTCGGCAATGATCCGCTTCTTGCCCATGCGGCGGGCAAGCAGTGCCTGCCCCATGGTGTTGTTGACCTTATGCGCGCCGGTGTGATTAAGGTCTTCCCGCTTGAAATGAATCTGCGCGCCGCCCAGCTCCTGCGACCAGCGTTTGGCGTGATAAACGGGGCTCGGTCGGCCGACAAAGTGCTTGAGTTCGCTCTCCAGCTCGGCGACAAATTCCGGGTCGGTGCGGTAGTGCTGGTAGGCCTGCCGGAGCGCTTCGAGCGCTTCGATCAGAGTTTCGGACACAAAGGTGCCCCCGTAGGGTCCAAAGTGGCCACGCGCATCGGGAAGATCGTAGGGTTTCATGGGGTGTTGGGGGCCTGTTGAATTGGAGTGGCTTGCCGAGCGTCGGCAGCCATGACCGCGGCTGCGAAACGTTCCATCAGCTCGGGATCCTTGATTCGGGGGTCGGCACCTTGTATGCCGCTGGAGACATCGACTGCGAAGGGTGCCACCTGTTCGATAGCCAAGCCCACGCTGCGGGGGTCGAGACCACCGGACAGAATGAGGGGCATGGTGCGTCTGGCGGGCAACCAGGACCAATCAAATGACTGGCCGCTACCTCCGTAGCCCGCGTGGAATGAGTCAACCAGCAGCGCCTCGGCGTCGCAATAAATTGACTCGGATTCTAACAAATCACCCGACGCGCGCATGCGCACCGCGCGCCACCAGGGGTCATCACCAGCCGCTTCACGACACAGCGCCGGGAGTTCATCGCCATGGAACTGCACCACGTCGAGGCCGACTTCGGTCTGCAGTCGACGAACGGCATCAGCGGTCTCATTGACCACCAGCCCAACCGCCGCCACCCAGGATGGCAAGCGCTGCCGTAGCGCGCGTGCCGCAGCCGGGGTGACGTAACGCGGGCTTCTTGGGTAAAACACGAAGCCCACTGCGTCCACGCCCAGCGCGACAGCGGTGTCAACATCCTCGGGCCTCACCAGACCACAAAATTTGATTCGGGTTCTCACGCCAGCCAGTCGTCGGTCAGCGAGCCGCCCCAACTGGGCAGCGCATAACGCACATCGTACTGGACTGCCTCCAGGTAAAGCCCTGCCGCCTCGAAGGTCGGCGGTGCCATCCGTCGGTCGCGGTGTTCAAGGAGTTTGGCGGCGAATTCGGGCGGACAACGCCCGCTACCCACCGCCACCAGGAAGCCGACAAGGTTGCGCACCATGTGATGGAGGAATGCATTGGCAGTAAGAGTGAAGATAAGCATTGCGCCCTGCCGCTCGATCTCGAGCGCCTCCAGGTGCCGCACCGGCGACGCGGCCTGGCACTGAGAGGAGCGAAACGCGGAAAAATCATGCTCGCCGATAAGGGGGGTGACCGCCTGGGTCATCGCATGCTCGTTGAGGGCGTGATGGCTCCAGCCCGCGCGTCCGGCAAGCAGCGGATGCCTCACTGGTGATACATGCAAAAAGTATCGGTATCGACGTCGTTGCGCACCAAATCGCGCGTGAAATTCGGCATCGACCTCGACGGCATGCCGGACCGCCACCCCTTGCGGCAGGTGCGAATTCACACCGCGCACCCATGCGGTCTCCGGACGACTGGCGTCAGTATCGAAATGCACCACCTGCCGAAACGCATGCACGCCGGCGTCGGTCCGACCGGCGCAGACGGTCGCGACCCGATGACCCGCAATCGCTGCGAGCGCTCGCTCGAGGTGATCCTGAACGGCGCGCCCCGAGGGCTGGGTCTGCCATCCGTCAAATCGGCTCCCGTCGTAGGCGAGCACCAGCGCCAGGCGCTTCATGCCGGAGCGCAGGAGAATCGCAAGCGATCCTCAGTCCAGGCGCGACAGCAGCGCGCGAGCGAATTCGCGCTGCGTATCGTCGCCGCTATGAACGACATCCTCGAGAAGGCGACGTGCGCGATCAACCTCATTCCTGCGCAGACAGGCTGCCGCCAGTTCAAGGCTGCGGGCAAGTTGCTGGTTGACGGCAGTCTCGGGCAGCCTCGCGGGAATGGATGCCAGCGCGCCTTCAAACGGCCGTGCGGGCTGCTGCCTGGGCGCTGTCTCGAGGGACCCCGCGTGCACTGGGGAAGGGGCCGGGGCGGAGTGCGGCGTGCCCATGTCGAGATCGGGAAGTTCAAACCGGCCACCGATCGCACGCTCAAGTTCAGACATCTTGAGCCACGGATCGGCGCGCTGGGTATCGTCGGCGGCAGACGAGACTGCACTGGTCGGCGGCGGCGTGCGAACGGCAACAGGCATCCTCTCCAACGGCTTGCGCGCAACCCGTCTGCCTCGCCGGGCCAGCAGTAACAACCAGAGTCCAGCAAACCCCAGTACGGCCAAGATCAGCAAGCCCATGTCCGAGTAAGGATGTGCAAGCAGTCGATCGACCCAGGGTACGCCAGTGGACCCCGTCAGCGAAAGCGTACCGCTTGATGGAGTGACGGTTGGAGCCGGTGGCGACAGTGCATCGAGTGGCGCCGTTGCGGTCTCGGGTGGCGCCGTCGGAGTCTCGGGCGGCGCTGTCGGGGTCTCGGGCGGCGCCGCTGCGGTCTCGGGCGGCGCGGTGCGGGCGCTGGACGTATCCGAGGGCTGCACCGGAGCCGTCGGTAAGACGGAGTCAGATAAGCGTGGGGGAACGACAGGCTCGGGTGTAGGCGACGGAGCCAACGAAGGGGCTAAT
>JALREG010000205.1 GCA_023253905.1 Burkholderiaceae bacterium | reverse complement strand
ATTATATAGCCGTTACTATCCATATTAATCTGTCCTTTAAACAAAGCTGTTGCCGGATCATGTCCGATTGCAACAAAAAGTCCATGTGTTTGAATTTCTGTAATGGTATTTGTTTTGATTCAATCCATGACCCGATCTGCCCCAACCATGTCAATCGCCGGACGAACCTTCGCAGCGTTCGCGCTTTGCGCTGCGCTCTCATCGGTGCAGGCGCGGGTTACGCGGATCGTGATCGATGAGGTGAGACCGCAGCCTATCGCCGCATCAGGGGGCATCGCCACCGAACAGATTGCCGGCCGGGCTTTCGGTGAACTCGACGCTACGCTGGCGGCTAACCGCCTCATCAACGACATCGATCTGGTCAAGGACGCAGACGGTAAGGTGCGCTATGTGGCCACCTTTGTGCTGACCAAGCCTGTCAATGCCAGTCAGGCCAGCGGTCTGATGTGGCACGAGGTACCCAACCGCGGCAATCCGCGCCCTAACGTGGTAGCCGAGCGTGCCAATGGCGATATTGATCTGACCAGCGCCTGGCAAGGTGACAACGCGGGCGCCACAGCGGTGCGTGCCCAGGCCGAAATCAATAAGCCGCATTGGTTGAAAGTGCCGGTGGCTCGGCACCCCGACGGGACGGCGATAACGGGGCAAGTGTTTGGCCGCATCATCAACCGATCCGGTCACGCATCGCAGGCCCTGATCGTGCAATCCAACCCGGTACCGTATCGCCCGATTAGCCTTGACACCAGGCAGTCGCGACTGGTCGCCCGCGTGGCTGAATCCACCCGCGGCGAGGTGATCGGCGAGAGCGAGATCCCCGCGAGCGACTGGGCGTGGGCCCGCTGCGACGCGAGCAATCCCTTTCCGGGTACTCCCGACCCCACCCAGATCTGCTTGAAGCAAGGGTTTGACGCGTCTCGCCTGTACCAAGTGGTCTTCACATCAGCCGACGCCTACGCCCTGGGTATCGGCTTTGCCGCATGGCGCGATTTGGGCCAGTTCTTCAAGACGGCGCAGGTCGACGACGCTGGCACACCCAATCCAATCGCAGGCCTGGTCACACACAGCATCGGTCGAGGTGTATCGCAATCTGGGAATTTTCTGCGGGGCTGGCTCCATCTGGGCTTCAACCAGGACGAGACGGGCCGGCAGGTTCATGATGGTCTGTGGCCCATCATTGCCGGTCGGCGCATTGCACTGAATTTCCGCTGGGCCCAGCCAGATGGCGTGCTCGAGCTCTATCAAGCCGGGAGCGAAGGGCCGCAATGGTGGTTACCGCATCCGGACCTCGTACGTGCATTGCCCGCCGCGGGCCTTCTCGACCGCTGCACGGCCACCGGCAGCTGCCCGAAAATCATCGAGCACTTTGGTTCGGCTGAGGTCTGGGCGTTGAAGTTGACACCGGAGTGGATCGGTACCGATGGGAAGGCCGATTTGCCGCTGCCCGCCAACGTCAGGCGCTACTACATTGCAAGCTCCGGACACGGCGGTGGCACCGGCGGCTTCAACTCCAGCCTGCCCGGGGTCGGCCTCCCGGCCAGTGGCCCCAACTGCCCTGGCAATAATTACGGAAGCGCGTTGCTACCGGTCAACCCGATGCCGCATACAGAAACGGTCAATGCACTGCGGGTGCACTTTCGGCAATGGGTGATGCGCGGTATCGAACCGCCTCCCAGCCGCTGGCCGCGTCTGAGCGAGGGCCTGCTCGTGAGCGCACATAAAGCCGCCCTAGGGTTTCCGACCCTGCCCGGACTGCGCACAACAGCCCCTGAACCGGATTTCATCATGCCTGTCATCGACTATGACTGGGGACCTGAATTCAACCCTGTCGATGGTTCGGGCGTGGCAAGTCATGCACCGCCCCCCATTCGACAGGTGCTGCCGATGTTTGCGCCCCGGGTTGATGCCGACGGTAACGAGCTGGGCGGTGTGCCGGTCGTGCTACTGGACGCGCCGCTAGGCACTTACCTGGGCTGGAATATCACGGCACCGGGCGCTCGCCCTTTTCACGCTGGCCAGATTTGTAACTACATGGGCGGCATGATCCCTTTTGCCCGCACTGAGCAGGAACGTAAAGCCAATAACGACCCCCGTTTGTCGTTGGAGGAGCGTTATGGCGACCATGAAGGCTATGTGCGGGCGGTGCGTACGGCGGTGGCGCGGGCCCAAGCGGCCGGTTTTCTGCTGCCCGAAGATGGTCAAGCCTTGATCCGGGCCGCTCAGGGCAGCCAGGTGCTCAAGCAGAGGGCGGTCCAGTAAGTGGATGAAGCAAGATCGAATCAAGTGGCAGAAAAAGATCAGCGGGGCAGGGCTCGAGGCGCAGTAACGGGTCAATCCTGGCGAATATTCGCCTCCCGAATCACGCGCCCCCATTTCTGATGCTCGGCGTGTATCAGCGCGTTCAGCGCGTCTGGCGTGCTCGTCTCCACCTCATAGCCTTGCTTTCGAATCGCTTCACCAACGCCCGGGGCGCCCACGGCGGAGACCAGTGCCTCGCGAACCCGGGCTACGATTTCCGGCGGCGTCCCGATGGGCATCACCATGGCAAACCAGACTGACGCTTCGTAGTCGGGGTATCCCTGTTCCGCGAAGGTTGGGACGTCAGGTAAGGCAGCGATCCGCTTCGGAACGGTCACCGCGAAGGCACGAATTTTCCCGGCCTGAATTTGAGGAACTGCAGTGGGCGCTGATGCAAACAGCAGTTGTACCTGGCCCCCAATCAAGTCTGCCATTGCCTGTGCGCCGCCTTTGTAAGGAACATGCACCATCCGCGCACCGGTGACGGCGGTCATCAACTCGCCTGAAAGATGGCCGGAACCGCCGATTCCGGCAGAGCCATAACTGATCGTACCGGGCTTTGCCTTGGCCAGATCCACCAAATTTCGCAGGGATTCAGCGCCAACAGACGGATGCCCGACGAGCACGTATCCGCCTTTCACCACGAGGCTGACTGCTGCAAAGCTCGCAAGCGGGTCGTAGGGGAGTCGGCGCAGATGCGGGGTGATCGTGAGCGGCGCCGAATCGATGTAATGAACGGTGTACCCATCGGCGGGCGACCGCGCCGCGTTCTCAGCCGCTAGCGTTGCGCCAGCCCCTGGACGGTAGTCAATGACAATAGGCTGCCCCAGTACCTTCTCCATTCCCGCTGTAAACACTCTTACAACGCTGTCAGCGCCCCCACCGGCTGGATAACCGAGCACCAACCGAAGGGGTTTGGTGGGCCAGGCTGTGGCCTGCGCAGCAGCCTCTCCGACGAAGCACAGCAGAGCAATTGTCAGTACCGCGGTCAAGATTCTCATCGCTTCTCCTCATTACCACTTGGCCTGTCCGGCAGAGGATACCGCCCATTCACCACACTGTGCGACGTCAGACGTACTGGCGCGCACCCGCGGCAGGGCGTCAGAATATCGGTTCAAGGTGCGCGCGTTGACGCGCACTCGTTCCACCTGTCCGGAGCCAGTAACGATGCCTGCACAAAAAGTTGCCCTGATCACCGCTGCCGGGTCCGGCATGGGTGCCGCGACCGCCCGAAGACTCGCCGACGACGGATACCACATTGCCGTGATGTCATCGTCCGGTAAGGGTGAGGCACTCGCCCGGTCGCTGGGCGGAGTCGGGATCACGGGATCCAATCAATCGATTGACGATGTCCGGAAACTGGTCGATCTCGCCATGCAACGCTGGGGGCGCATTGATGCGCTGGTCAACTCTGCCGGGCACGGCCCGCGCGCGCCCGTTATCGAAATCACCGATGCCGACTGGCACACCGGGCTCGAGGTTTACTTCCTGAGCGCGGTACGGCCGATTCGCCTGGTTGCGCCTATCATGGCCGAGCAGGGCGGCGGAGCGATCGTCAATATCAGTACGGCCTGGGTCCATGAGCCCTCAGAGATGTTCCCTACCTCTGCGGTGTTTCGGGCGGGGCTCGCAAGCTTTACCAAGATTCTCGCTGATACCTACGCTGCAAAAAATGTTCGCGTCAACAATGTTCTGCCCGGCTGGATCGATAGTCTTCCCGCCACCGAGGCTCGGCGCGAGAGCGTTCCCATGAAACGCTACGGACGTACTGAAGAAGTCGCCGCCAGCATTGCTTTCCTTCTTTCTGATGGAGCGGGCTACATCACCGGTCAGAATATTCGAGTCGATGGTGGCATCACACGGTCCGTTTGACATTGCAGACGGGTTTGTCTTTTATCATCTGCCATGCTTGGCTTAGTGAGGTGAAACGATGAGAATCGTCGTCCTTGGCGCAGGCGTAATTGGCGTCACCACAGCCTACGAACTCGCTCGCGACGGCCACGAGGTGATCGTTGTCGATCGGCAGGACAAAGCCGCCATGGAGACAAGCTTCTCCAATGCGGGTATGGCCTCGCCAGGGCATGCGTACACATGGGCCTCGCCTCGGGCGCCCAAGATCCTCTGGCAGTCGCTGTTCCGCGACGACGTAGCCCTGCGGCTGCGGCTGCGTCCCGATCTGCGCATGTGGGCCTGGTGCTGGCGCTTCCTGAAAGAGTGCAGCGCTGAGCGTGCAGCCATCAACACTGCACACAAGGTCAGGCTTTGCCTTTATTCGCTCGAGCGTTTCACGGAGCTCGCGCGGTCCGTGCCGATCGCATACGACCGCACCATGAAAGGCGCGATCTACATCTATCGCGATCAAGACCACTATCAGCGCGGCGTCGGTGCCACGAGTGTGCTCACTGACAATGGCGTGACGCTACGAGCCGTCAGCACCGATGAGGCTGTCGCGATCGAGCCGGCGCTCGCCCCCGACCGGGACAACATCGCCGGTGCCATTTATTGCCCGATCGATGAATCCGGCGACTGTCATGCCTTCACCCAGCAACTCGCAGACTTCTGCGCCACCAGGCTTGGCGTAAAGTTTCAGTGGTCTACCGAGATACGCCGGATCGAAGCCGATGGTGATCGGGTAACCAGCGTGTTCACCGATAAGGGACCGCTCGCGGCCGATGCTTATGTGCTCGCGCTTGGCAGCTATACCCCGCTGCTCAGTCGGCCGATCGGCGTCGATATGCCAATCTACCCGGTCAAGGGATACGCACTTACCGTACCCATTGAAGACCATGCAGGTGCGCCAACGCTTCCTGGCGTTGACGAAAAGTACCTCATTGCATGGTCCCGGCTCGGTCACCGCTTGCGGGTCACCGCAATGGCCGATTTCTCTGGCTTCGATCGCTCGCACAGCGAGCGCGATTTCAGCCACATGCTGGCAACAATTCAACGTCTTTTCCCCGATGGTGCCGCCTACGAGAAGGCCAGCCGATGGGCAGGCCTGCGGCCGATGACGCCAAAGGGTACCCCCATACTCGGCGCGTCTCCGAAACGCAACCTCTATATCAACTCAGGGCAGGGGCATATTGGTTGGACCATGTCGATGGGCTCGGCAAGAGTCGTGGCCGACATCATCGGTGGACGAAAACCTGCGATCGACCTGGCGGGTCTGACGCTTGAAGCGGCCTGAGGGAGAACGTTGCTATGACAATCTACCGCACCCGCCGTGGCGCCCGAAACTACGGCTTTGCAGTCGGCATTCTGCAGCTCGACTGCTCCCTGCCGTTCATCCCTGGCGACGTTGATAACGCAACCACGTACAACTACCCAGTGATCTATCGGGCAATTCCCGGGCTGTCCACGGCAAGCTGTCTGCGCGGTGCGCCTGAGATGACCGAAGCCGTTGTACAGGCCGCCCGTGACTTCGAAACCCAGGGTGTGCGGGTCATCAGCAGCGACTGCGGTTTCATGCTGCAGTTCCAGGCGGCGGTGCGCGAGGCAGTTCGAATTCCGGTAGCGCTGTCACCGATGCTGCAGTTGCCAATCATTGCCTCGAGCCTTGCCCGCCAACGGCCAATCGGAATCATCACGGCCGATTCCGGTAATCTCACGCCAGCCTTTCTTGACCGTGCGGGTCTCGCCACACCCCATCACCCGCTCATCATCCGGGGGCTGCAGGATCAGCCCGAGTTTCGCAGCGCGGTATTCGACGAAAAGGGTACCTTGGATGCAGGACAGATCGAGGCCGAGGTCGTCAGTGTCGCGCTAGATATGCAGCAGGCTAGCCCAGCGCTCGGGGCGATTCTGCTTGAATGCTCAATGCTGCCGCCCTATGCAAGCGCTGTGCAGCAGGCGCTCGGACTGCCAGTGTTCGATTTCCTCACGATGATCGATCAGTTCTACAGGGCAACGCACCAGCGCCGCTATCAAGGTTCTTACTAGGCCGTGCGTCTGGCGTTTCACCGATATCCCTGGAGTGACACGATCCATGTCGGTCACGCCATCGAGATGTCCTCGGCCTGTGCGGCCTGTCGTTACGCGCCAGAAAACCCGTATAACCGATTCGGATTGGTGACCAGCACCTTGTGGCGCAGCTTCTCGTCGGGCACCCATTCAGCAAGCATGTCTGCGAGGTCACCGTCGTCTTGCATCTTGTCGCGTGCGCTCGCATGCGGCCAGTCGGTGCCCCAGACCACGCGGTCTGGCGCGACCTCGACCATGGCGCGCGCGAAGGGTGTGATGTCGTGGTAGTGGGGGAACTGGTCGGAGATGAAGTAGGGGCCGATCAGCTTGGCATGGCAGTTGTCTCGACGCAGCAGGCGCAGCACCGCCTGGAACGCGGGAGCTTCAGTTCCTTCGGAGGTAAGGATTCGTCCGAAGTGGTCAATCACGATCGGAACTGGCAGGGCAGCGAGGATTTCTTCGACTTCGGGCTGCTCGCGGAAATTTGCGTAGAACTGAAGGTGCCAGCCTAGATGGCCGATGCGCTCGGCGAGTCTGCGCGCGTCCGTCAGCTTGAGGCCTTGCGTCCACGAAGCGGTATTGATTCGGATGCCGCGGAACCCCAGTGCGTTCAGGCGCTCGAGTTCGCCGTCGGTAACATCTGGCGACACCACGGCGACCGCTCGCATTTCAATGCCACTTTGCGCCAAGGCCGTTTCGATGGCGGCGTTGTTGGTGCCATATACGCTGGGCTGCACCAGGACCGCACGCTCGCAGCCGATGCGCTGGAGCATCTCGCGATACTGCGGCCAGTCGGTGACATGCGGGACGAAGTGGGTGGCAGGCAGCAGCGGATAGCGCTCCTGGGGACCGAACACATGTGCGTGGCAGTCTGTTGCACCAGCGGGAAACCTGACCCGCGGGCTGCGCGTGGGGGAGACCGGCGGCGGAATGTCCGGGGTGCGGGCGTTCATTTCTGCTGCTGCCGCGCTTCCACGGTCGCCTGTTCGATTTCGTAGTGCGCCGTCAGGTCGATGAGGTCCTCCACTTCCTGTCGCGCGTCTATCCAATCCTGGTTGGTCATGCCGGTCACGTCTCCGGTATCGCGAAGCTCCCGCAGGATTTTCTTGTGGTGGTGCAATGCGCTGCACAGTACGACCTGTGCCTCGATGCAGGCCGCATAGCCCATGTCCATTAGTTCCTGGCGGGTGAAGAGGGGGCGACCGTCGCGGTTGCCTCGGCTTTGTACGTAAACCAGCGGCAGGCGGCACTTGCGCGGCGCGTCCTCGGCCTCCTTGGGATTGCGCGGGAATAGCAGACCCATATCGGCACCGACGTCGGCGGCGCGGTTCAGCCGCATGCTCGCTTCCTCAAGGCCCAGCGCCCGGCAGGTGTCAGTGCGGGCGATGATCACGAAGTCCGGATCTGACTCGTTGCGCTGGCGTACCGAGTATTCGATCTTCTCGACGAATTCCTCGACCGGAATGCCGTGCACCACATACTTGTGATAGTGCGCGCGCTTCGGATAAAGCTGGTCCTCGATATGGATACCGGCGACGCCGTTGCGAATGAACTCGCGCACCGTGCGCATGGTGTGGAGCGGCTCGCCGAAGCCGGCACCGGCATCGGCCAGCACGGGGATGCCGACGCTTTGCGCGATGTCGCCCGCCAGGCGTACCTGCTCGGTCATGGTCAGGAGCGGCTCGGTGACGGCGAGCGCGCCACCCGTCACGTACCCGCCCACATAAGCCGATTCGTAGCCGAGCGCTTGAACCAGGCGGCCAGTGAGGGCGTCGTACACCGAGGGCATGTGCAGGAAGGTTTTGGCGGCGAGAAGTTCGCGCAGACGGGTGGTGGAACGCTGTTGCATGGAGGCACGCTCAGATGAGTGAGAACAAAAGAATTATCAGAACGCTCACTCATGTCGTCCAGTGATAAATTCTCATTGAGCCATTACTGGAAGATATGTCATGCGATCTGGCGAAGAGCTGCTTCTGGCGCGTCTGCGCTTTCGCCATCTTCAGATGGTGGCGGAGGTCGAGCGAGCCGGTAGCCTCAGCAAGGCGGCCGCGACACTCAACCTCACACAGCCAGCCCTTTCGAAGGCGTTGAAGGAGGTCGAAGGTCTGCTGGGCTTTGCGCTTTTCAAGCGCAGCACGCGAGGCCTGCAAACGACGCCGCAGGGTGCGATCGTGATGCGCGGTGCCACGCTGTTGCTCAAGGAACTGCACCACTTCCACGCCGAGGCCGAGGCCGCCGGACCCGACGGGCGGATCGCTGCGGTGCTGCGACTGGGCGCCCCGGCATTCCTGGCTGTCAGCCTCCTGCCCGTCGTGGTGGCGCGGCTGGCCAAGGCGCGCCCGCCGATCGCCGTGAGCCTTTATGAAGCCAATGTGCCGAGGCTGTTCGACTCGTTGCTTGATGGCGACCTGGATGCGCTGGTCACGGTCTACAACCCGGATTCAATGTCCAAGGCGGCAGGACACGGTGTGCGATTCGAAGCGATCGGCGAGGAGGACTATGTCGTCATTGCGCCGTCAGCACACCGGCTCGCGCGTGCGCGCAGTGTCGAATGGGAAGCCCTGGTCGATGAACCATGGGTCCTCACGCGCATGCCTTCGCTCGCGCGGGTGTTCATCGAGGACACCTTCCGGCGACACGGCTTACAACCCCCAGCGCCAGTGTGCGAGACCGACAGTCCCGTCACAAGCGCCCGCGTGGTGGCCGAGGGCGTGGGCTTGAGCACCACGCCGATCTCTACCGCGCGTGAAGCCGAGCGTGCCGGTCGGATTCGCCGTATTCGCATGGTGTCGCCGCCGCCCCGCGCCACGCTCGGGCTGGTGTACAGGACTACGGCCGCTGATCACCCGCGCATCGCGATGCTGCGGCAGGTATTGCTGCAATTGCCGGGGATCCGCCTCTCCTGATTGCGAGCTAGCGGGCTTGGTCTATACCGTGGCCACTGGCGTGACCGCGGATCCGACGGCGCCAGGCAGGCGCAGCGGCGGGGCGGTCAGGAGGAAGCGGCTTCGTTGGTGTGCGTGAAGCCAGTTTGCCAACTCTGTGAGATACCACAGTTCGCCCAGATGGACACCCAGCTTGAACAGGCAGTGCTCGTGTAGCGGCAGGACGGCGCCCCGCGGGCCGATGTTCTTGCGCACGCCCAGGGTAGACGATGATTCGACAGCGAGATTGTCAGCGGCAATGGCAGCAACGCCGGATTCGGTGATCCAGTTCAGCAAAGCTGGGTCGGAGCCGTCCAGCACAGCGCACGCCAGTCGGATCGAGGGGTCTGGACCCGCGGGCGGACTATCGACGATTAACTGCCCCAGCCCGGTATGCAGGCACAGGATGTCGCCTTCGCTCACACTCACGCGATCGGCTTCCATGATCTTCAACAACATCTCGAGGTCGACGTGCGTGCGCGCTTCGCCGAGGTGTCGGTGCAGGTTGACCATGACGCCGCGCCCCTGTACGCAGGTCTCAGCCATGTTGGCAATCGATAGCGCGCGCGCGCCGAGATCGCCTTGGACGCCCTGGTTGTTGGCGTCAACGATCTGCCATCCGTTGTAGAAGACGCGTTGACGTTCCCCGCTTCCGTCCACATCGAATAGCGACCCCTTGTGAGCGAGGGAGTCCCACTGGGTGGAGTACTGGCTGTAGAGAAGCACCGCTTCGTCCGAGCTGACATCAGTAAAGCGCGGGTCGATCCGATCGTGCGGGAAGTTGAATACCTGGTTACCGCTGCGCAGGACTGGCTTGAACACCGGTGCGCACCGATGGTCGTTCAAGACCTGACCGCCGGGACGGTCGAGCGGTAAGCTCAGGCAGAACACATCGCCTGTGATGACCTCCTTCATGGCTTCCCTGCGGCGTGCCGGGGTCAGGAGGTTCATGCGGCCGCGTTGGTCGTCGGGGCCGAAGTCGCCCCAGTTGGATCCCGGCGGGCGCTGCGTCCAGCGTTGTGTCATCGTGGTGTCTGCTTCGAATCGGGGGACTTTCAGTCGGCGGTGATGCCGGCGTCCTTGATCAGCTTGCCGTACATCTGCAACTCCGACCTGATCAGGCTGGCAAACTCGGCGGGCGAATTCATGATCAGTTCATTCCCACCGTCCTCGCCGAGTCGTTTTACGACGTCAGGAGCCTTGCCGATTTTCTGCAGTTCGCGGTGCAGCTTGTCGATGATGGCCGGGTCAGTCTTGGCGGGCGCGAACATGCCCTGGAACTGGGTGATGTCATAGCCGGTGAAGCCCATTTCGGCCAGCGTTGGCAACTGCGGCAGGGTGGAGGACCGTTGCCCTCCGGTCGAGGCGAATGCACGCAGTTTCCCGGCCTTCATCATGGGGGCCGCTGTGACCAACGCTTCGAAGGTGAAGGACAACTGGCCGCCCAGGAGGTCGGACCAGACCGCGGCGCCGCCTTTGTAGGGGACATGAATCAACTTGGTGCCGCTGAGTTGCTCGAAAAGAACGCCGGCGAGATGACCACCGCCACCGATACCGGTCGAGCCGTAGCTCAACGTACCGGGGTTAGCTTTCGCGGCAGCAATCAGGTCCTGCAGGCTGCGGATGGGGGATGCGTCCCTGACGACAATCGCATACTGGAAACGCGTGATCTGACTGATCGGCGCGAAGTCGGTGAGGGGGTCATAGGCGATCTTGCGATAGAGCACCGGGTTGATGACGATGGGGCCGCTCGCGGCGATCAGTAAGGTGTAGCCGTCAGCCGGCGCCTTGGCGACGACTTCCGCACCGACACCACCGTTGGCGCCGGGGCGGTTTTCCACCACGAAGGGTTGACCCAATCCGTCCGCTAATTTCTGGCTGATGGTCCGGGCGGTGATGTCGGCCGCTCCACCGGCGACATACGGAACAATGACCTTGACCGGTTTGTTCGGGTAGGGCTGTTGAGCGCTGGCGCCGGTCCAGGCTGCGAGCGCGCAGGCGGCGATGCTCAGGGTCAGCTTTGATTTCATGGTTGCCATCCTGTTGACATTGGACTCTTCAGTTGATGTGCGATGCCTCGAACAGCACAGGTAAAAGCGGCTGCTCGCGGGCGCTCGATATTCAGAATTCGATCACCTGAGGCGTGAAGAGCCTCTCGCCGATCACGGTCTCCATGATGTGATAGACGTTGAATTTGTAGGCCTCGCCCACGCTGATTTCCGGTGGGGTGAACGGGAACGCGACGTTGCCGCCAGTGGACAGCCTGCCCGTGTAGCCATAGTGCAGCAGGTACTGCTTCATGGTCTTGACCACTTCAGACGCCCGCTCCGGCGTGGGCGCGATGCATTCGATCAGCAGACAGACTTCTGCGGGTAGCGGGTGGTCCGCCGCGCGGTCGGTGACACCATCGACACCATAGACATGCCAGTGCAGGGAGTAGTCCTCGGGGCTGTCCTCGCACACGAGCTCGCGTACGATTTCCTTCACGTTTTCCAGAATGGACTGATGCTGCTCGATGAAACGCGGATCGGCGGCACCGCACAGGAGAATGGCACGGTCCCCGACTTTTCTTGCCCCCTCCATCTTGAGGGTGTGCCTCGCAGCGGGGACCCATCTCGCACCGCTGATTCTGGTCGTCCGCTCGCCCACCTGCTCGTAGACGGCATCATGCAATTCGGCGCGCCCTTCCGGTTCGATGATCGTGTAGGGGTCGTTCTGCTCGTACAGGCTGTGGGCCGCCACCGAAATGGGCAGGGCCTTGCGCTGCGGCGCCATGCTTTCCAGGATGAAGTGATCAGCATGAAGTTCGGCCAGGATCGAGTCGCGGCCGCCGGGCGTGCAGCACAGGGAGGCGCATTCAATGATCTTGGCCATGTGCACGGACAAACCCGTGGGAAAGCCCAGCATGACCGCCAGTGCGGAGAAGATGGCCGTGTCGCAGGCGCGACCGGCGATCAGCACGTCGATATCGAGGGCGTAGGCTTCCTGAAATTCAGTCATGCCCATCTGGCCGACCAGGTTCGTCGTGAGCGCCAGTTCCTCCGCGGTCAGGTCTGGCATGCCGTCGATGCCAACCACACGTTTATCGTCGATAGCACGTTGCAGCACTTCCTTGGGTACATCGCCCGGAATGTAGGCCAGGCGGAAGTTAAGCTGGTTTTCCTGGGCGATCTCGCGGATGAGTGCCAGCGTTGCCTCCAGGTGGGGCCTGGCGCCAGCCGAGCCGGCCGAGCCGATGACCAGGGGAATGTTCAGGCGGCGCGCTCCAAGCAGCACTTTCTTCAGGTCACGCTTGGTCGATTGCCTGGCGGTGGCCAGCTGACCGCTGCCAAGGTAATAAGGCCCGATATCGATCGACCCCATGTCGCAGCCGATCAGGTCGGGCTTGCGCGCGAGGCCCGCCTCGAATGCGGGCGTTGGGATGCCGTAGCCAAGTTGACCCGACGCGCCCAGGAATCGCAGGGGGCGATAGGCCTTGCGGTTGGCGAACTCCTGAATCAAGAGCCCCGTCGCGCTCATATCTCGATCCCGAACATGCGCGCGTGCTGCTGGGCGCCATAGACGTCCCGGTCGCCCGGATCGCCAGCGGTAACCTTGCGGGGAATCACCACCTTCAGGGCCATAGCGACTGGGTAGTGGATGATCTTCACATTTTCAACGGGGTGGTCGTAGAGCTTTGCCACCAGGGCTTCAGTGATTTTGTTGGAGTCAACGACGCGCTGGTAGTCCGCCTCGGTGGCGAACATGATATCGAGCGTCGTGCAACGCGGCCCGGCGTTCTTGCTGCGAATCACCTTGGCAATGTCCGACAGTCGCATGGAACCAATCCTTTCAGGTGTCTGAATTATCAGAACCTGTGATCATGTCGTCCAGTGATTAATTGTCATTGATCCATAACTGGAAGAAATAGGGTTTTCTTGAGGGTGAGGCTGGGGGCGGAGTCCTCCATCGTGGCGTCGTCCGTTTACCGGCTACACGGAGCGCGGGCGGTGGTCGATTCGCGAATAAGATACCGCCACTGCGAGCTAAATCGATTCAATACCGGAGAAGCATCTATGAAATCCCGCGCCGCCGTCGCGTTTGCCGCTGGGCAGCCCCTTCAAATTCTCGACATTGATGTGGCCCCGCCGCGTAAAGGCGAAGTGCTGGTCCGTATCACGCACACGGGCGTCTGTCATACCGATGCTTTCACGCTGAGCGGAGATGATCCCGAGGGGCTGTTCCCGGTGGTGCTCGGACATGAGGGCGCCGGCATCGTCGTAGAGGTCGGTGAGGGCGTCACCAGTGTGAAACCCGGTGATCATGTGATTCCGCTCTACACCGCCGAATGCGGTCAGTGTCTGTTCTGCAAGAGTGGTAAGACCAACCTCTGCGTAGCCGTTCGCGCCACCCAGGGGAAGGGCGTGATGCCGGACGGAACGTCGCGCTTCTCGTACAACGGGCAGCCGCTTTACCACTACATGGGGTGCTCCACCTTCAGCGAATACACCGTGGTGGCGGAGGTGTCACTCGCGAAGATTGACCCCAGCGCCAACCCCGAGCAAGTCTGTCTGCTCGGTTGCGGGGTCACGACCGGGCTGGGTGCGGTGAAGAACACCGCTAAGGTACAGCCAGGTGACAGCGTTGTCGTGTTTGGGCTGGGTGGGATCGGCCTCGCAGTGGTTCACGGTGCACAGCTTGCTGGCGCGGGTCGCATCATCGCGGTGGACACCAATCCTGCGAAGTTTGAGCTCGCCAAAACATTCGGTGCGACCGACTTCGTGAATCCCGCTGACCACGATCGGCCGATCCAGCAGGTGATCGTCGAGATGACTGGCTGGGGTGCCGACCACACGTTCGAATGCATTGGAAATGTGAACGTCATGCGCGCCGCACTCGAGTCTGCGCATCGCGGATGGGGCCAGTCGGTGATTATTGGTGTTGCGGGAGCTGGCCAGGAAATTTCAACCAGACCGTTTCAATTGGTCACCGGCCGGCGCTGGCTGGGTACCGCGTTTGGCGGGGTGAAAGGACGGTCGCAACTACCTGCCATGGTTCAGGATGCGATGGCGGGCAAGATCAAGCTCGCCCCCTTCGTCACCCACACGATGCCACTGGCGGGGGTGAACGACGCCTTTGATTTGATGCACGAAGGTAAGTCGATCCGCACGGTTTTGCACTTCTGATGATCCGGGTTCGGCGCCTGGGTGCGCCCGGTCGCCGAATTAAGCTGCCTGGAAAAACAACGGGGCCGCTTTGAACCAAACAAAGCGGCCCCGTTCGGCCTACGGCCTGGACACAGCACTGACGGGTGCTATGCCTTGAGGGCTGCCAATACTCTTTGCGGCGTCATCGGCAGGTGACGCAGGCGCTTACCCGTCAAGGCAAAAAACGCATTCGCCACGGCTGGCCCGGTGCCAGGAACTGCGAGTTCACCCACCATAGTGGGTGTTGGGGTTGTGGAAAGAATGTCGACGTGGATCGCAGGCGTTTCCGACATACGGAGCACAGGGTAGTCGTGAAAATTCGACTGCTGCACAACGCCGGCCACCATGCTGACGCGCTCTTTCAGGCAGCAACTCAGCCCCCACACCACCGCGCCTTCAATCTGTGACTTGATGCCGTCGGGGTTCATTGCCAGCCCCACATCCGCTGCTGTCCAGTAGTTGTGCACGCGAATCTGGCCCGAACTGCGATCGAGCGAAATTTCTGCAACCGCAGCGATCATTGAGGCAATGGCGGGCGCCGGGCCGTACTCGGTAAATGCGATCCCCAGCGCACGCCCCGCCTCGCGCTTGGTTCCCCAATTGGACATTTGCGCTACCCGCTCAATCACCGCCCGGGCCCGCGGGTTATTGACCAGCGACAGACGCAGCGCGAGCGGATCCTGCTTGGTCTCGGCCGCAATTTCATCGAGCATCGATTCAATCGCGAACTTGGTGTAACCCGCGCCAATACCCCGGTACGCAGCGGTGCGCGTGCGTTCCTTTTCCATCAGATGCTCGGAGCGGTAGTGATCAATGGCATAGAAGGGAACTTCTGCGCCACTCATGAAAATCACGTCCCGGTTGCCCTGGTTTTTCAACCGACCGGGCTCATACACGAAGTCGCTGACCGGCTCGCCCACCACCCGGTGCTTCCATCCGGTGATCTTGCCGCTTGCGTCCAAGCCTACATCCAGCTTTTGTGCGGTCATGGGGCGGAAGGTGCCCGCTGCGAGATCGTCTTCGCGCGTGAGCAGCAGCTTTACCGGCTTACCCACTGCTTTGGCGATCAGCGCTGCGTCAACTGCGTTTTCGACCGTGGCGCGACGACCGTAACCACCGCCCAGATACATCTGATGCACCTTGACGCGGTCTGTTGCCAGACCCAGTACGCGAGCCACATCGATCTGAGTGCGCGTGGGGGCCTGCGTGCCCACCCACACCTCAGCACCATCGGCGCGCGCAGACACCAGACAATTCATCGGCTCCATTTGCGCGTGGTAAGCATGATCGGACAGGTATTCGCGCGTCACCGTTTTTGCCGAGGACGAAACAGCTTTCGCCGCGTCTCCCTTGGTGCGGAAGTCCTGCGCGGGGCGCAGGTCCTCGCGCGCATGCTGAGCGAAGTCTTGCAGATCCAGGTCGGTGTGAATGCCGTTGCCAGGCCTGTTTTCGCTCCAGCTCACCTTCAACTGACGGCGTGCCTGCACCACCGCCGGAAAGCTTGAACCCACCACCGCAATGCCGTGCTCGAGCGTGACCACATGGCTGATCCCCGGCAACTTTCTGATTGCCTCGGCGTTTGACGAAACCGGCGCACCATCGCGCGTTGGGGCGCGGGCGAGCGTGGCGTACACCATGCCAGGCACCACAGCATCGATGCCATATTTGGCTGCGCCCGTGGATTTCGGCGCGGCATCAACCCGAGGCGTGTTCTTACCCAGCAGCCGGTATTGCGAGCGCTGCTTCAGGTCCTTTGCGGCGTCGAGCGCTGGCATGGTGGCGGGTGGCGTCACGAAGCTTGCAATGTCCCCGTAACTCATCTTTCGGCCAGAGGCACTGTGGACCACCATGCTAGGTTCGGTGGTGAGGCTGTTGAGCGGGACGTTCCAGCGATCGGCGGCTGCCTGCATCAATA
Source organism: Burkholderiaceae bacterium (assembly GCA_023253905.1). The sequence continues at coordinate 853 of JALREG010000205.1, read as the reverse complement.
CGCGGCGCGTTTGCGCGCCAGCCATCCGGAGCGGCGTCCAGTAGCCAAAGGTGGAAACACTGGCGACCACATACTGCGCTTTGAAGACCGGATGCGCGTAGACCGCCGCAATCGGCGACTGTTCCACCACCACCCGGCTCCAGTCAGCATCGAGTTCTTCGGCAACGATGAGGGGCAGGTTGGTCATGATGCCTTGCCCCATCTCGGGCGCCGGGGCCTGAATGGTGATGGTGCCATCGGGGGCGATCGACACATAGGCGTTGAAGCTGCGTTTGCCCTGGGCGGTGGCGTCGTTTGAATTGAACCCAACGCCCAGCGTTATCGCCACCGACAACCCGGTGCTTGCACCCAGAAATTCGCGGCGGCTCATGTTCACGCTGAGCAGCTCCAGCTTTTCACGTGATTTCATGATCAGGCCTCCTTCGCCGCGCGCTCGATGGCGCGAACAATGCGGTTGTAGGTGCCGCACCGGCAAATATTGCCGTCCATGTGACGCACGATCTGTTCGCGCGAGGGGTTTTTGTTGGTGGCGAGTAACGCCGCCGCCTGCATGATTTGCCCTGACTGGCAATAGCCACACTGTGGCACCTGCTCGGCCACCCAGGCCTTTTGCAGCGGATGATTGCCGCCGCCGGGTAATCCTTCAATCGTGGTCACTTTCTTGCCTTCGACCACTGAAAGCGGTGTGCTGCAGGATCGGATCGGTACACCATCGACATGCACCGTGCAGACACCGCACTGGGCGATGCCGCAGCCGTACTTCGTGCCGGTCAGATTCAGTTCGTCGCGGATCACCCACAAAAGTGGCGTCTCTGCCGGCGCTTTGGACTGCACCGGTACGCCGTTTACAGTG
>JALREG010000188.1 GCA_023253905.1 Burkholderiaceae bacterium | reverse complement strand
GCCATGTCGGTTGGCCCTTTAAGTTGACTGCTCACTGGCCTTCATTACAAGGCCAGTCACTCGTCTCATCAATCAGCCCAGTAGAGCCGCATCGGATTGTCGACCAGAAGTTTGCGCTGAAGCTCGGGCGTCGTCGCGATGCGTTGTACATAGTCAACCAGCAGTCCGTCATCTGGCATGTGCGATTTCATGTTCGGATGCGGCCAGTCGGTGCCCCAGAGCACCCGGTCGGGAAAAGTTTCAACGATACGGCGCGCAAACGGGACCACGTCGTCATAGCGGGGAGGACCCGACTTCGACAGCCGCTCGGGGCAGCTCACCTTCGACCAGATGTTTGGGTGCTCGGCGAGCATGCGCATAAACAGCGCAAACTCCGGACCGTCCACAGGTTTGCTCACATCGGGCCGCCCCATATGATCAACCACCACAGTGGTGGGCAGCGTGGTAAAGAAGTCCCAGAGCTCGGGCAGATCCTGCGCCTCGAAATAAATCACCACATGCCAGCCAAGCGGCGCGATCCGGTGCGCGATCTCGGCAAGCACCTCACGGGGAGTGAAATCCACCAGCCGGCGAACAAAATTAAAGCGTGTGCCTCGCACACCGGCCTCATGCATGGCACGGAGTTCGGCATCGGTGACATCGCGGCTGACGGTGGCCACCCCTCGGGCGCGGCCACCGGAATGCTGGAGTGCATCGACCAGCGCCCGGTTGTCGGTGCCGTGGCAGGTGGCCTGCACGATCACATTGCGCTCAAACCCGAGAAAATCGCGTAGCGCAAACAGCTGATCTTTCGACGCATCGCACGGCGTGTACTTGCGCTCAGGCGCGTAGGGGAACTGCGCGGCGGGTCCGAACACATGGCAATGCGCATCGACCGCACCCGCCGGCACGCGAAACGTCGGCCGCGAAGGATTGGGATGAAAAACCAGCCAATCGGGATCCATATTCACCTCTTGTTGGAGTCCGACCGGATCTGCTCGAGGATCTGATCGGCATGCTCGCGCCAGGGGCGACCCGCTTTGGCGCGTTCGCCAAACAGGCCCTCGTCTGCGCGGTTGGCCACCCAGGCCTGGCGCTCGGCGGTGCCCGCGGCCGACCACGGTTCGAGACCCGCCTCGCGAACGGTCTGCGCCGATTCACGCATCTCTTCGGCGCGCCGGCGACCGTGCTGAATGACGCGCATGAAGAAATAATCACCCTGCTTTTCCCAGTCGATGCCGGGGAAGGTTTCAGCGAGCGAGGCCAGCACCTCGCGCTCTACGCCGTAGGCACGCGCCGTGGTGAAGCTTTCGATCACCATTGCCTCGAGCCCTTTGATCATCACGCTTCGGCACATCTTGGTGGCTGAGGCCACGCCCAGCCGATCGGACACCGCCTTGGCATCAAACCCAAGGGCGGCAAGAGCGGGCTGAAGCGCCTGCGCATGCGCGCCGCCCAAAAGGAGCGGCACCCGAATGCGATAGGGCGGCAACGAAGTCATGACCGCGCCTTCAACATATCGGCCGCCTGCGGCATCGATCACTGCACCCGCGCGCTGTTTGGCGCCAGGCGAGGCTGAATTGAAATCGAGAAAGAACACCCCTGGCGAAATCGTCACGGCGCAGGCTTCAGCCACCGCCACCGCCTGGCTGGCGGTGACTGCCGAAATGATGAAGTCTGCCTCCGCAGTCAGCGCCGCCACATGATCGGCCAGCCGGACCCCGTGCGCCGCTGCATGCTCGCGAAGCGACCCCTCTTCTGATGACCCGAGCTTGATGTCGAAGGCGCTCACCCCGAAGCCCTGGGCCCGCAGATCTTCCGAAAGAATGCGGCCCACCTCACCGTAGCCCACAAACCCGATGCGCCAGGTCCTGGGATCGGCACCCGCCGGCAAAGCGTGGCCCGACATGCTCATTCGATGTAGCGCAGGCCCGCGCGGGCAAGCGGATCGCGCATCTTGTAGATGTCCAGGCCCAGTTCGCGCGCAGCGAGCCGTTTGCGGCTGTCGGCCTCCTTGGCCTCGCGCGCGGCCGACGCTTCGGCCGCCTGCGCGGCAAGCTCACGAGGCACCACCACCACACCATCATCATCGGCCACGATGATGTCACCCGGATTGACCGGGGCCCCCGCACAGACCACCGGGATATTCACCGACCCGAGCGTGGCCTTGACCGTGCCCCGCGCGTTGATCGCGCGCGAGAAGACCGGGAACTTCATCTCCGTGAGGTCGCGCACATCGCGCACGCCCGCATCGATGATGAGCCCGCGCGCGCCCAACGCGCGAAACGAGGTGGCGAGCAGATCGCCGAACATGCCGTCTTCGTTATCGGTGGTACAGGCGGCCACCACAATATCGCCTTCCTTCAGCTCACCCGCCGCCACATGCAGCATCCAGTTGTCACCGGGCTGGAGCAGTACGGTGACCGCCGCGCCGCAAACCCGCGCACCGGGATAAATCGGGCGCATGTAGGGCCTCATCAGCCCGACCCGGCCCATGGCCTCATGGATGGTGGCCACGCCGAACGCGCCCAGCCGATCGATTTCGGCGAGCGTGGGACGCTGATAGTTGCGGACAACAACACCGAGATTGTTCATCGGCTGGCTCATTGGAAAGATCTCCGGAAAAAGTGTGGGCGGGCGAGGCGAGTTTCCTACTGACCGCGAGCCTTCAGCTGGGCATCCAGCCTGGGATAGACGCGGCGCGCATTGGTCTCAAAGATCTTGCTCCGCTGCGCCTCGGTCAGTTCCCGCGCACCGTCGATATAGCGCCGCGTGTCGTCGTATTCATGACCGCTGTACGGATCAATCCCGCGAACTGCGCCAATCATTTCCGATGCAAACAGGATGTTGTCATCCGGGATCACCTTCAGAAGCAGATCAATGCCCGGCTGATGATAGACACAGGTATCAAAAAAGATGTTCTTCAGCAGATGCTCCGTGAGCGGCGGCAGTTTCATGTCCTGCGCAATGCCGCGGAATCGCCCCCAGTGGTAGGGCACCGCACCGCCGCCGTGGGGAATCACGAACCGAAGCGTCGGAAAATCCTTGAACAGATTGGAGGTGAGGCACTGCATGAAGGCGGTGGTGTCAGCGTTCAGGTAGTGCGCGCCGGTGGTGTGAAAACAGGCGTTACAGCTGGTGCTGACATGCACCATGGCCGGAATGTCGTACTCGACCATCTTTTCGTAGATGGGATACCACCAGCGATCGGACAGCGGCGGCTCTTTCCAGTGGCCCCCTGACGGATCAGGGTTGAGGTTGATGCCGACAAAGCCGTATTCGCGCACGCAGCGATCAATCTCCGCGATGCAGGTCTCGGGACGAACGCCGGGCGACTGCGGCAGCATCGCGACACCCGCGAACTGGTCCGGGAACAGTTTCGTGACGCGATAGATCAACTCGTTACAAATCGATGCCCAGGTCGAGCTCACAGCGAAATCGCCGATGTGGTGCGCCATAAAGCTCGCGCGCGGCGAAAAAATCGTGAGGTCCGAGCCCCGCTCGCGCATTTTCTTGAGCTGATTGGTTTCCACCGACTCGCGTAGTTCATCGTCGCTGATCACAAGGTCAGACACCCGGGGCATATCGGCAGGATGGCCGAGCGCCGCAACCTGACGGTTTCGCCAGTCTTCAAGAGCCTTGGGAGCGGTCGTGTAGTGTCCGTGGCAGTCGATGATCATCAGAACTCCGGCATAAAAAAGCCCGCTCAGCGGCAACACGCCACTCCGGGGCGGAACCCATGGCGGGCAGGCGCCGCGATTTTACGTCGGCGCGGAAGGCCGCGCTCGCACCGGGGCGCCGCGCGCGTTCCAGCCCCCTTACTGCTTCGGAATCCCGGCGCGCTCGATCACCTCACCCCACCGCCTGATTTCACTCGCAAGAAGCTCGCCCAACGCCTGCGGCGTGCCGCCAATGGGTTCGACGCCCAGCTCGGCAAGACGCTTGCGGACGTCGGGCGTCTCGAGTGCCGCTCGCGCCGCCTGATTGAGCTGGGCGATGATCGCAGGCGGCGTTTTCGAAGGCGCGGCGAGCGCATTCCAGGAGGACGCTTCGTAGTCGGCCACCCCGGCTTCGATGGCGGTTGGTACGTCGGGGAACTCCGCTGCCCGGCGCCTTGAGGTGACCGCGAGCAGCCGCACCCCGCCTGGATTGAGTTGCGACTTGAGCGGGCCCAGGATTTCAACACCGGCGTCAATATGACCCCCACGCAACGCGGTGAGTAGCGCCGGCGTGCCATTGAAGGGAACGATCTGCGCGTTAATGCCGGCCCGGGTCCGGAACAATTCACCCGCCAGGTTCTGGGTGCTGCCGATGTTGATCGTTCCGAGGTTCAGTTTGCCCGGGTTGGCGCGTGCAAAGGCGAGCAGATCGGCAAGCGTCCGATGCGGCGAACTCGCTGGCACCACCACGCCAAGGCCGAAGCTGCCCAGTCCACAGACCGGGGCAAAGTCCCGCAAGGTGTCGAACGGCAGCGACTTGAACAGGTTGACGCTTACCGCATTGCCATTCGACATCAGAAGGAGCGTATGGCCATCGGCTGCGGCTCGCACCACGGTCTCGCCGGCTGCAATGCCCCCCGCGCCAGGCTTGTTCTCGATCACCACCTGAGTCTTCAGCTGTTCGCCCATTGCCTGCGCAACCGCCCGAACGGTCAGGTCGGCAATGCCGCCGGCACCGAACGGTACGACGATGCGGACCGGGCGCGAGGACAGCGAATCAGCCCGCGCCCAGGGGGCAGCGAGCGCAAAGGGCGTGGTGGCTGCGGCGACAATCAGCGTGCGTCGATTCATGGGGTACTCCCGTCAGGTCTGCGATACGCAGGCGGATTATCGCCGCAGGCGAGTGCGCTTCGCCAACAGGAAGAAACTTTGACCCAGATCGACCCTTACGCGGGGGCTCACCCGCCACGCCCGCTGCCTCGTGCATGCTTGCTCGCGTGATACTCCGCTACGGGGCATGCAGCCATGGAGCGCGCCGCGATGGGTCATACCGCTACGGATCGTGCCGCTACAATGGGCCAATGGATCAGAAACAGATCACTATCGCAATTACCGGCGCCTCAGGCGCTGCCTACGGACTACGCCTCCTGGAAATGCTGCGCGAAGTCGGTGGTATCCGAACCCATCTTGCGGTCTCGCCCGCCGGCTGGCTCACGATCGAGCAGGAAACCGGCCGCGGCCGTCGGGCGGTCGAGGCGCTTGCCGACCAGGTTCACGGGGTTCGCGAGGTCGGCGCCTGCATCGCCTCGGGGTCCTACCCGATCGAAGCCATGGTGATCGCGCCGTGCTCGATGAAAACGCTGGCCGCCATCGCTCAGGGGTACGGGGACAACCTCATCACCCGCGCAGCCGATGTCATGTTGAAGGAGCGTCGCCGTCTGGTACTCGCCGTGCGCGAAACGCCACTCAATCTCGCGCATCTGCGCAACATGGCCTCGGTCACCGAAATGGGCGGCATCATCTTTCCCCCGGTGCCCGCCTTTTACCTGCGCCCGGACAGCCTCGAGGCGCTGATTGACCACAGCTGCGCCCGCATGCTTGACCTGATCGGCGTTGCCCAACCGTTCGCGCCCAAGTGGACCGGGTTGCGCCCGCCAACCGATGGAGAATCTGAATGAAAATGCTCGTTGCCTGTGACGGCTCGAAAACCTCGCTTCGGGCGGTGCGCCATGCCATCAAGCTCGCGGGGGCTCTGTCTGGCGCCACCCGCATCTCGCTGATCAGCGTGCACGATGACATCGCACTGCGCCACGCCAGCCGCTTCGTCGGCAAGGACGCAATCGACAATTACCTGCGCGAAGAATCGGAAACCGATCTCGCCGCGGCGCGCAAAGCGCTCGATAAGGCTGGCATCGACCATGACATGATCATCCGACGCGGACATGTCGCCGCGGAAATCGCCGATGCCGCTGCACGCGGGCGATTCGACCTGATCGTGATGGGATCGAAGGGTAGAAGTTCGCTCGCCGATCTGTTGGTGGGGTCGGTCGCCACGCGCGTGATCGAGCTGTCAGCGGTGCCGACCCTGCTCGTGAAGTAACGCAAAAGCGGGGTAGCGCTCGTCAGGGCGACAGCCGCTGGCGGGTCCACCGCCCATCCGGCTGCAAACGGTAGCAAATGCGGTCGTGCAGTCGCGAGCGGCGCCCCTGCCAGAACTCGAAATAATCGGGAACCAACCGATACCCGCCCCAGTGTGGCGGCCGCGGCGGGTTGAGCCCATGCCTGAGCCCCATTTCGGCCGTGCGCTTGACCAGATCGGTGCGTGAAACCAGTACCTCGCTCTGATCAGACGCCCAGGCACCGATCCGGGAGGCGAGCGGCCTCGAGGCATAGTAAGCGTCAGCCTCGGCGGCATCGCCAAATTCAACCCGTCCCTCGATCCGCACCACGCGCTCCATCTCCACCCAGTGGAACTGAAGCGCGGCATGGGGGTTGCCTGCAAGCTGCCGGCCCTTTCGGCTCTGGTAGTTGGTATACCAGACCAGGCCCCGCGAATCGAATCCCTTGATCAGCACCACCCGGGTAGACGGTCGACCGTCGGCACCAACGGTGGCAAGCGTCATCGCGTTGGGCTCAGGGACCTTGGCGGCCATCGCCTCGTTCAGCCATTGCCGAAACTGATCAAGCGGCACCTCGGCCGCCATGGTCTCGTCAAACTCGCCGCGTTCGTAGTCTTTGCGAAGGTCAGAAAGCGTCGGGTCGCTCAAGGAAGTCTCCCGGTTCGGTGCGAGTTGCGATACTAACGCCCCCTCATCCCTCTACCCGGAGCGCGCGTGTGGCCAAAGCCCTGGCCTGCCGGCGCACCCCCACCGGGACGTGACGAGCCAGCGCGCGCCGGCCCTGCCGCGGCATACGGCGCGCTTGAGCGCGCCGGTGCTCCCTGATGAGGGGCTGCAGCTGCGCGAGCCGGCGCAGCGGGGCGCCCGCCGCCATTGGCCCCCGGCCGCGAGCCGACCTTGCCTGAAGGAAAGCCGCCGCGGGAGCCAGGCTTGTCACCGCCAAACTTGGAGGGCCCGCCCTTGGGCGCCCCACCGCGAGCCGGCCGCATCACTCGGCCACCCCCCATCGGGATGGGTTCGGGGCGCACGCTGAGGTCGGGCTCGAAGCCTGCTATGGTTTCGCGGGGCAGCGCCCGTCCGATCAGTTTCTCGATGCCGCGCAGGAATTCGAATTCGTCAACACAGACGAGTGACACGGCCTCGCCGGCTGCGCCGGCGCGGCCTGTGCGACCGATCCGGTGCACATAATCTTCAGAGACGTTCGGAAGCTCGAAGTTCACCACATGCGGAAGTTCGTTGATGTCGATTCCTCGCGCCGCGATGTCGGTTGCCACCAGCACCTGGAGGGAGTTGTCCTTGAAACCGGCGAGCGCACGAGTCCGCGCGCTCTGGCTCTTGTTACCGTGAATGGCAAGCGCGCTAATGCCCACCTTTTCCAGGTATTCGGCCAGCCGGTTGGCGCCATGCTTGGTGCGCGTGAAGACCAGCACCTGAAACCAGGCACGCTCTCGGATGAGGTGCGCAAGGAGTTCTTTTTTCGCGTCGCGATTGACGAGCAGAACCGTCTGCTCCACCGCCTCGGCAGGCGCGTTACGACGCGCCACTTCGATACTGGCCGGCCGATCGAGAAGACCGTTGGCAAGCGACCGGATATCGTCAGAGAACGTGGCGGAAAACAGCAGGTTTTGCCGCTTCTTGGGCAGCAGCGACAAAACGCGCCGGATGTCGTGAATGAAGCCCATGTCGAGCATCCGGTCGGCTTCATCAAGCACCAGAATTTCGACGGATGACAAATCCACCGTGCGCTGCGAAACATGGTCAAGCAAACGTCCGGGGGTGGCCACCAGAATATCAACGCGGCGGCGCAGCTGATCGATCTGCGGGTTGATGTTGACCCCGCCAAACATCACCATCGACCGCAACGGCAGGTGCCGACCATAGTCGCGGACACTTTCCTCGACCTGCGCGGCGAGTTCGCGCGTGGGCGTGAGGATCAGGGCCCGGACACCGGGGCCTCGGGCATGCCGCGCCTGGCCCGCATGGGGACGGCCTGCGTGACCGCCGGCGTGCGGAGACGGTTCAGCAGCCTGGGCAGGCGCCGATTGCATCAGACGCTGCAGGATGGGCAAGACAAACCCCGCGGTTTTTCCGGTGCCCGTCTGGGCAGCGGCAAGTAAATCACCGCCCGCCAGCACGGCGGGAATCGCCTGGGTCTGGATGGGGGTGGGCTGGGAATAACCGAGTTCAGTGACCGCGCGAACCAGCGGTTCGGCGAGGCCGAGAGAAGAAAAGCTCATGGAGTTCCGTCAAGGCGATGCACTGCGTCGACCTGCCGACCAGCCTGAAGGCTGCGGCACCAGTCGGGAAGACGGAGAGGATCGTCGGGGAGGAGGGGAAAGGAAGACGGCGATCGGACTGGATGATCGCCGGCTTGCAGTATACCCGGCTGGCAATGATCGGTGTTGCGTCGCAGCATCAGCGCCGACCGGCGGCCCGGTACACCACCAACTGCAAGCCTTTCAGAAAGGCGGCTTGATGACCTGTGCGCAGGTGCCGCGGATGAGGGTGATGTTGCGCCCATCCTGCGTGCTGATGGACTGCGTGAACGACCCGTTGCTGCGGTCGATCACGAACTCTTCCTTGCTGATGGTGACGCCGAAACGCTGGAACATGGCGGGTCGGCTTACGATGAGGCGCGGACCGACCACAGTGAGATTGCCCGCACGCCCCTCGGAGATGGACAGCCGCCCCTGGTACCAGCCCGACTTGCGGTCGAAGTCGATCTGGGCGAGCGACATGCGCGCTGGCTCGTTGGCATTGATGCCGAGCGCAAGCTGCCCATCGAGATCGAGCTGCAGTTCGCAGATGAGGTCGATCATGCCCGTGCGCCGCTGGGCGAGGATGTCCTGCGGGATTTCAGGGGCACTGCTTTCATCGAGCATCATGTTCACGAGGCCGTAGACACTGGCCGTGAGCAGCGCGCCGATCACGATACCGCCAAGCAATTTGTTCATAATGGCACTCAAGCCACGCAGTCCGATGCCGATGATACTAGCAGCGGATCGACCAAAGCGCTCGCTGCTGCTCGACCGAAAGCCGTAACCCTCAAGTTTATCTGCCGTAGGGCAGATGCTGACTTGCGTTGCAACAGATTCCCCGGGACATCCGATCATGAAAGCCATTCTTCGTCTGACGCTGATCCTGCTGGCTGTACTCCTGATCGCAGTGTTGGGCACGCTGTCATTTGTCAAAGCGAACCAGGCTTCGGACCTTCGCGAGCAGCTCGACCGTTCCGGCGCGCAGGCCAAAGACCTGCGCGCGCAAATCCGTTCGCTCAAAGGCGAAGTCGAGACATTGGAAGAAAAACTCCGCGAACTCGCCGCCCAGAATGCGCTGCTCGCCGCGCAGCAGCCGTCGGCCGAGCCGCCCAAGACGGCGGGCCTCGCACAGGCCTGTCCAGCACCGGGGCCCAACCGTGCGCTGGATCAGGCGCAGTTCGCCCGGCTACCCCTGGAAATGCGCTACAAACCCGGCGTGCTGCGGGTTTCCAACGACGGGCAATCAGCCATCGTCACGGCCGCCGCGGGCAGCTCGCTCAAGATCGGCCCCGAGATTTTCGATCTGGTCCGCATCCATTTTTACCGACCCGAGGGTGGCCAGGTCGATGGCAAGCCGGTTTCGCTGGTGGCCCATCTCGTTCATCGCATCGCCTCGGGGCAAACGGTGGTGGTGAGCGTGCCGATCCGGGAGTCGGCGTTTCAGCATCGCACCGTCTGGCAGATCCTGAACAATCTGCCTAACAAGGGCGCCGCCGAAGCCACCATCTCCAACATCTCAATCGATCCCAACCAGCTGCTGCCCGAGAATCTCAGCTATCAGGCGTATGAGGGCACGTTGCCGGTGCCACCCTGCACCGAGAAGGTTCGCTTCTATCAGCTGCGAACCCCCATCGGTATCAGCAAAGACCAGCTGGAGCGTTTTCTGATGCGGGTGAAGGCGCCGTCATTCAAGGACTCAGCGATTCGCCCGCCCGCGGCGGGCAAAGCAGCTTGAAGCCAAGCGTAAACAGTCCGTTGGGCGGAATTTTTCGCCAGTAGCCCCACTCGGAAATATCGAAGACCTTGCGGCCGGTGAGCTGCGGTCCGGCCCAGCTGGTCATGCGACCGATCCGGTGCATCTGGTTGTCGCAATCGTATTCATTGGTGTAGCGGCGCGACATCACGCCATCGGGGTCGGGCACCTTGAGGTCCTGCATCTCGAGCACTCGCCGGATGGCGCCTTCCCGCTGCAAGGTCGTGCGGTCCATGTAGAGCGTGAGCGCGGGCGTATCGCCCAGCTTTTCCCAGGGCGGCGCCACGGCCTGGGCCCGAGCGCCGCTCGCGACCATCGAAAGCGAGAACAGCGCCCCGGTCAGCACCCAGGTACCCGTCGGCCGGCTACGCAACCCTGCGACCATTTCTGTCACTCCTGTCAGCAGTAGGTGCCGGCGAGCGTGCGGACTGCACCACCGGTTCCGAGTTTGAATCGCGAGATGCCCGGAAGGGAATGCGTGTTGACCCCCCCCAGATCGATGGCAGCGACGCCCCGCTCACGCAGAAGAAGTGATGCACGCCACAGCAGCAGATTGTGCGCGTTCAAATCGCGGCCGGTGTCGTCAGCCCAGCCGATATGGTAGGTCGCAACGCTTCCGTGCAGCAGAAACAGCATGGCCGCGACGGTCTTGCCCTCGATATCGGCCCGTGCGATCACGAACGCGGCAGCAGGCGATGCGGCCACGTCGATCCAGTGGGTCACGAAGTCGGTGGGCAGCCCGTGGAAGTTGCGGGACTCGCGCTGCCTGCCCTCTCGCTCGAGAAGTTCACGGCATTTGGGGACATTCGAATTGACATGAACCTGCAGCTTCTTTTCGGTTTCGGCCTTCACCAGCCGGTTTCGCCATTTGCCGTCGAAGGCCGCACGCAGCGCCTCGGGTGGCTGGGTCAGGTCGAGCATGACCGTGGAATACCCAGTCATTACCCGTCGCAAACCCGCGACTTCGACGGGGACAAGCTCGGCAGCGGTCCGATCGGGCGAAAACAGCGTGACGCGAAGCCTTGGCGCAGGCAGCTCGGCGCGCAGCCTCCGGTAAAGTGCGCGTCGAGCCTCAGCATCCAGTTCAGGCGCCCAGACTGGGCCGCGGGTGCAGGATGAGAGCGACAGGTAGGCGGGGATCCGCCGGCAGATGAACTGGGCGAGCCCCACCGGGCGGCCCTCGAACTCCACCAGCGCCCGGTGTACCCGCACACCCAGCCGAGCCAGCGCCGCGCCATAGCCCCAGCTCTGCTGGAGCGCGCCGTGGTGCTCGCGATGAAATGCGTCCCAGACTTTTGGTGAGGCGGGGTCCCAGATCAGATTCATGCCGATATAATAAGGAAACGTCACGCGCCGGGGCTGCCCCGCGGTCAAGATCCCGAGCCCCATGCCGATTACCCCATACCACTGCTGAGTTTGGCCAGGACGGAAAAAACAGGGCGGCACGTGGTGCTGGGCCACGATATCCCGAAGCCGAGGCTGACCCTCGCGGGACTGGCTCTGAGCATCGCCTACCTCGGAATTCCTGTCGCCATTGTCGGCAACCTGATCGATTTTGGACTGCAGCTGGCCTTTGGCTGGTGCATCGGGGTTTGGTGCCTGTTTAAGTCTTGAGGGCTTGCCATGTTCTTCTTTGTCGGTCTTGCGGTTGTGTTCGGGGCAGTACTCGGGGGCTATGTTCTTGCCGGCGGCAAGATGGCGCCCATCATCAAGGCGGCCCCTTTTGAGTTCATCATCATCGCGGGTGCTGCCATCGGCGCCTCGCTGGTGGGTAACAGCTTCGATATTTTCAAGGCTGCCATGGGCGGCATCGGCAAGTGCATCTCCGGGCCCAAGTGGAAGCAGGAGGACTACCTCAACCTCATTGTGTTGGTCGGTAAGCTCCTGGCGGTCATGAAGAAGGAAGGGGTCGTGGCGCTCGAAGCCCACGTCGAAAACCCCGACTCCAGCCCGATTTTTGGCGAGTTCCCCAAGCTCGCCAAAGACCACTCCATCGTGCAGATGATCTGCGATCCACTGCGGCTTGCCATCATCTCGCAGGGCAATCTTGATGCCGACGCAGTCGACGACATCATGAAGACCTCCATCAAGCTGCACCATCACGAGGCCATGCGGGCGCCCGCCGCGCTAACCACCATGGCGGGCTCCATGCCTGCACTGGGTATCGTGGCCTGCGTGCTGGGTGTGGTGAAAACCATGGGCGCAATCGACCAACCGCCCGCGGTCCTGGGTGCGCTGATCGGTGCTGCGCTGGTGGGCACCATGCTGGGCGTGTTCCTGTCCTACGGCATGTTCGAGCCGTTTGCCGGGCGCCTGGGTCAGATCGTCGACGAAGAGTCACAGGTTTACAACGTCATTCACCAGATGCTGGTCGCCAACCTCAAAGGCCATCCCCAACCGGTGGTGATCGAGGCCGCACGCGCCTGCATCAGTCATCACAACCAGCCCTCGTTCTCCGAAGTCTTCGATAGCCTGCGAGGCGGTTGATGATCGGTCTGGCTGAGAGCGGAGTCCTCTGATGGCCGAAGCCAACGCACCAGCCGCGCCCGCCGCTGAAGGCGCGCCGCCGGCAGACGCGGCAGCCGCGGCGGCCCCTGTACGGCCGATCATCCGCAAGATCATCGTCGAGGAAGGCCACGGCGGTGCGCACGGCGGGGCCTGGAAAATCGCGCTTGCCGACATGATGACTGCGATGATGGCGTTCTTTTTGCTGATGTGGCTGCTGGGCGCCACCAACAGCAGTCAGCGAAAGAGCATCGCGGATTATTTCCGGCCTGCATCCCACAGCCAGATCAAGTTCGGTGAACTGGCCGGATCCGATGGTCTGCTTGGTGGCCGCTCAATCGTCGATCCCGATGGCTTCCCATTCACCGCCAAACAGACGGCGATGCTCGAGCGGCTCACGCCGCGCGCGCAGGGTGGCCCGAGCACCGATCAAGGTGCCTCGCAGGAAGAGCAAAACGCGGAAGGGCCGCAGAAAGATGCGCCCAGCAACGACCCGTCGCGCGGACCGAAGCGCGTGGAAGATGATCTCAATTTCGAAAAGCTCCAGGAGGAGCTCAAGGAAAAGCTCTCGGAGAGCCCGCAGCTGAAACAGCTGCAGGATCAGGTTCAGGTCTCGCGCGAAAAAGACGGGTTGCGCATCGAGATCATCGACAAAGCCGACTTCTCCATGTTCAAGCTCGGCACCTCCGATGTCGAGCCGCGGGCAGCAGCGCTACTCGCCGAGGTCGCCAAGTCGCTGCGTGATCTGCCCAACAAGCTCGCTGTGCGGGGCCATACCGACAGTATCGGCTTTGCGCCAGGCACCGGCCGCAACAACTGGACGCTCTCCACCGAACGCGCCGACGCCACCCGCCGGCTGATGGAGGCCAATGGCGTCACCACGAAACGGTTCGAGCGGCTGGAGGGCGTTGCCGATACCGTGCCCTTCGTGCCAACCAATCCCGCTGATCCGCGCAATCGTCGAGTTAGTATCACGGTCCTCAATCAGTAGCTGCCGCGCGCTCGCCCTGAGGCGAGTTGCTCGCGCGGAACCGCGCCCCGCAGATGTCTGCCGCCACCTTGCTTGATACCGCATTGCTCCACCCGTATGACGCGGACGGAGCTGCCCCCATCGCCGATGACTTCGCAGCCACCACGGCCACGACCGGTGTCGTGGCTGCGCGTGGCAAAACCGTGGGCCAGATCGAAACCGTGGGCGACGCCGACTGGTTCGCGGTCACACTCGAGGCGGGCGTCGCTTACCAGTTCGTCGCCGACACGCTGATCGCCCCGCTGGGCCCCCCCGCGCTGGGTAACCCGAAGCTTCGTCTGCTCGACGCCTTGGGCCGCTCCCTGGCCGCTGATGACGACAGCTATATCGGCACCGACGCGCTCATCCAGTTCACCCCGCAGACAAGCGGGCGCTGGTTTCTGGAGGTGAGCGGCTCAACCGGCACCCCCGCAACGGGTGCCTACGCGCTGATCGTGCAGGCCGACAGCGGCCGCAACAAGCCCGCCCAGCTGGTGAGCTACACGCTGAGCGAAAAGCGGCTCGAGGTGGTCTTCGATACCCCCATCGACGCCATCACCTGGAATGGCAATGTGCTCGCTCAGCGCGGGAAGGGCGCTGCGCTCTCGCCCATCAGCCTGCAAGGTACGCCCGAAGTCAGCGGACGCTCGCTCATCTTCAATTTAAGCGAGGCGGTCGCTCCCGACGAATACCTGCTCCTTCGCGGCACCGCGCTGCCCTCGCCCCGGGTGGTCACCACTTTCGAGTCATTCGCGCTCTTTGATGACACCACCACCAGCCTGATCCTGGGCGCTGACGGCGACACGATCATTGACACGTCGGCACTCCCCGGAGACGTGGATATTCTCGATCTTGGCGGCAATAACCGCTTCGTCACGGGCTCGGCGTTCCGGTCAGCAATCACGGGCGGCGCGGGAAACGATCAGTACATCGTGGCGCGGGCCGACACCCCGATTCAGGACCTGGGCGGCACCGACAGTGCAACAGCCCTGTCATCAGCCACCAAGCTGCCAAGCGATATCGAAACGGTCACCCTGGGTGCGGGCGCTGCACCGCTTCCTTACTGGATTTCGGCGCTGGTGGCTGATGAGGGTGCGGGTCAGCGTTTTTCACTGATGCTCGAGGACGGTCAAACCTATTCATACGCCTTTCCGCAAACAGCGCCCGATTACCTGGATGCGCGCTACACCGCGGGGTTCAAGGGTTTTTCGGCCGCGCAGACCGCTCAGGCTGAGGCTGCTCTTCAACTGATTGCAGCCTCGACGGGCCTGCGCTTTGTGGCGTCGAGCAGCGCCGCTCACGACGACCTGATCGCGTTCGCCCTCAACAGCCAGACCGAATCAGCGGGCTATGCGATCCATCCCCGAGGCGAGTGGCTGGGCAGCGACGTCTTCCTCAATGTCACCACCATCGGCGCAACCGATCTCGCTACCGGCAGTTTTGGCGCCTATGCGCTCACCCATGAGATCGGTCACGCCCTGGGCCTCAAACATCCTTTCAGCGCCGCCGATGCAACCGGCGACCAGGCTGAACCACCGTATTTGAGCGCAGCCGAAGACCAGTCTGCGTTCACGATCATGACCTACAACGTCGCCAGCACCGATCGTATGGTCCGACTGGGACCGCTCGATGTGGCAGCGCTCCAGTACCTCTATGGGCCCAACCCGGGGATACGCGCAGGCGCCGACCGATACACCGTGTCGCCCGGCACGGCTCATTTCATTTGGGACGGTGGCGGCACCGATGTCATCGATCTCTCCGGGCTCGGACTCGCAGCGAATGTTGGCCTCGAACCCGGTTACTGGGGTTTCGTGGGGGCGGCGCGGGCCAGCACCATCACCGCACCCGGGCAGATCACGGTGAACTTCGGCACCGCTATCGAAGATCTGGTCGGAACACCCTACGGCGACCGCCTGATGGGAAATGCCTTCGCAAACCGGATCCAAGCGGGCGCGAGTGACGATACGGTCGATGGCGGCACGGGCGACGACACGCTGGAGGGCGGCCTCGGGCGTGACAGCCTGATGGGCTCAGGCGGAAACGACGTGCTTGCCGGTGGCAGTGGCTCTGACATGCTCATGGGCGGTGATGGCACCGACCGGGCGACGCTTGAAGGCAACCTGGCACAGTGGCAGCTCTACGCCAATGCCGATCGTACCGAGCTGGCCGCAGTCAACCGCATCACGCTCGAGCTTGACCGGCTGCGGTCCATTGAGAGCCTGCAGTTTTCCGATGCCACGCGAGCGGTGCCTGCGCTGGGTATATCGGGCGTATTGATCGCTGAGGTAACCGACTTTGCGCGTAGCGCGGAAGCCGCTCCGGTGCTGCCACCGCAGAGCCTCCGGGCAATGTGGGCTGGATCGCTCGCCTCGGCTGATGCCGATGCGCTTCGAATCACCGTGCCAGCTGGTCATCGCCTCACCGGTGCCCGGCTGATTGACCTGGCTGGCAATGCGCCGGAGGGCGGGCTCAGCTTCTCGCTCAAGTCGCTCGCCGCCACTGATGCGCAGATCGTTGCGGGCGGCACGCTGGCACGCACCAGCGTCGGCATGCCACTTCTCAACGGGGCGCCCATGCCGGGCAGCTATCTGCTGGAGCTTGGTAACGCGTCATCAACCGACACCGCAGACTACGCCGTTGAGCTTCTCCTCGCGCGCGCAAACACACGACCCTCCGGCACGCTCAACATCACGGGCACGCCGCGAGCGGGTGAGCTGCTCACCGTCAGCCAGACACTCACCGACCCCGATGGCATTCCCGCTGCGGGCGCGGCAGGCGCCATGACTTATCAATGGCGTTCAAATGGCGCGGCGATCGTCGGCGCAACCGGCACCACCTACCGCCTGTCGCCCGCCGATGTCGGCAGCCGGATCACGGTAAGCGCCGCCTACACCGATCTGGGCGGAACCGCAGAGACCATGACCAGCGCGCCTGGCAGCGCCGTGCTTGCACCGCTGGCCATTGCCGCCCCCTATTACAGTGCGCTACCGCGGGTGCTCATCAAGACCTCGCTGGGCGATGTGGTGGTCGAACTGGAGGCCGACCGCGCACCGGTAACGGTCACCAATTTTCTGCGCTATGCCAATACGAATTTCTACGACGGAACCGAGTTTCACCGGATCATTTCCACCTTCATGGCGCAGGGCGGTGGATACGATCTGGAGGGCACCAACTTCGTACGCCGCGCTTCAACGTTTTCACCGATTCCCCTTGAACGCACCAGTACAACCGGTCTGAGCAACCTGACGGGCACGCTTGCCATGGCTCGCACCTCCGTGGCCGACAGCGCCACGAGCGAGTTCTTCATCAACCTGGCTGACAACCTGTTTCGCGATGCAGCCTATGCGAGCGACGGCAACGGCTATGCGGTATTCGGCCGCGTCGCCAGTGTCGGCGCCGACCTGATGACGAAATTGAAAGCGGTCCAGGTCGTCGATAATGGTTCGCGTGAAGTTTCCAAACCCACGACAGCCGTGACCCTTATCGATGTGCTATCGGAACCCGCGCCAACCACCAACGCGGCACCGACCGGCAGTGTCAAGATTGCCGGGCTTCCGATTCAGGGCCGGTCCTTGGTGGCTCTCAGCCAGTTGGCCGATGCCGACGGCATCCCTGCCAGCGGGCAACC
>JALREG010000151.1 GCA_023253905.1 Burkholderiaceae bacterium | reverse complement strand
TGGGCTTCTTGCACACCAGGATGCCACCCTTGCCCCAGGGCATGTCGTTGCCGACCTCGTCAACGACCGCGAACTGGATGCCCGGGAAGGGCAGCGTGCACGAGCCCGGCACCAGCGGCGTGGCGCCCGGCAGCGGCGTGATCATGTGGCCGCCGGTTTCGGTTTGCCAGAAGGTGTCAACGATCGGGCAACGCTCATTTCCCACGCTACGGTAGTACCACATCCAGGCTTCAGGATTGATGGGCTCACCCACCGACCCGAGCAACCGTAGCGATGAGAGATCGTAGCGCTGCGGATGCGTGGCCGGATCGGCATTGCAAGCCTTGATGAGTGAGCGGATGGCGGTGGGCGCCGTGTAGAAGATGGTTGCCTTGTGACGCTGGATCATTTCCCAGAAACGCCCGGCGTTCGGGAACGTGGGAATGCCCTCAAACACAATCTCTGTGGCACCGCAGGCAAGCGGGCCGTAAACGATATAGGTGTGGCCGGTAACCCAGCCGATATCGGCCGTGCACCAGAAGACATCATCGGGCTTGATATCAAAGGTCCATTTCATGGTGAGCGCGGCATGCAAGATGTAGCCGCCCGACGCATGCTGAACACCCTTGGGCTTACCCGTCGAGCCCGAGGTGTAGAGGATGAAGAGCGGATGCTCAGCGCCCACCCACTCGGGCTCGCAGACGGTGGGCTGGCCCGATTCCACCGCTCCCCAGGTGATATCGCGCCCAGATTCCATTGCAACGGCTGCGCCCGTACGCTGATACACCACCACCTTTTTTACTGACTCGCAACCGCCAAGAGAAAACGCCTCGTCGACCGCCGGCTTAAGCGGGATTTTCTTGCCGCCGCGCACCTGTTCGTCGGCGCAGATTACCCAGGAAGCGCCTGCATCCTGGATGCGTTCCTGCAGGCTCTTGGCCGAAAAGCCACCAAACACAACCGAATGAACAACGCCCAGTCGGGCACAGGCCTGCATGGCCACCACGCCTTCGACCGACATCGGCATGTAGATGATGGCCCGGTCGCCCTTTTTCGCGCCCAGCGCTTTGAGGCCGTTGGCAAATCGGCAGACCCGGTCGAGCAACTGGCGATAGGTGATGTTGGACACCGACCCGTCATCGGCCTCAAAAATGAGCGCAACCTTGTTCTCGACCGGTGTCCCCATGTGGCGGTCAAGGCAGTTATAGGAAACGTTCAGCTCCCCGTCTTCGAACCACTTGAAGAACGGCGCATTAGATTCGTCGAGCGAGCGCGTGAAGGGCTTTTTCCAGATCACATGCTCGCGGGCAAGGCGCGCCCAGAAGGCCGCATGGTCGGCCTCCGCTTCGCTGCAGAGCGCCTGGTAGGCGGGCATTCCAGAAATCGTGGCCGAGCGAACGAAGCTCTCGGCGGGGGGAAACACGCGATGCTCCTGCAGGATCGACTCGATGTGAGCGCTCATGGGGTCTCCGGAGATGGCGCAAGGGGCTAACGGTCAGCCCTCTTTTAGGATGCCGCGCAGGTTAGGCCGAAAGGCTTACGCTTAGCTTACGGCGGAGGCGAGCGATCGCCCGACGGGCCTGGACCAAGGGGAATCCCGAATTCCGCTACCATTCAGCCCGCGTGAGGAACCCTACGCCTGGTCGGCCGCGCGCGAAGCGCTAAGTGCCAGTTGCCGGCTGGCAATGCCCCTTCCCTCAAACTCCCGCCCGTTTTCCCGGAGCGTGCTGTGACTGATCCCCACTCCAAACCCGGATTCATTCCGCGGTTGATCTTTTCCAGCCGATGGCTGCAGCTTCCCCTCTATCTGGGGCTGATCGTCACCCAGATTGTCTATGTGGTGCTGTTTGTCGAAGAGCTTGCGCACCTGGTTGAGCTGCTCTGGCACCCCGAGGCGCTCGACCAGTCGATCGCGCGACTGGGCCTGACAGAGCGAAGTAAAGAGACGGTGATCATGATCATCGTCCTGTCGCTCATCGATGTGGTCATGATTTCGAACCTGCTGATCATGGTCATCGTGGGTGGCTACGAAACCTTTGTTTCGCGGCTGCGGCTGGACAACCACCCCGACCAGCCCGAATGGTTGTCGCACGTCAACGCCAATGTGCTCAAGGTGAAACTCGCCACAGCCATCATCGGCATTTCGTCCATTCACCTGCTTAAAAGTTTCATCTCCGCTGGCACGCTGTCGGACAAGACTCTGCTTTGGCAAACCATCATTCACGGCATGTTTCTGCTGTCGGCGATTGCCATCGCGCTGATCGACCGGCTCATGGTGTCCCCTCATGCCGCTCGCTCGAAGTCGGGCGGAACCCCCGATTCGCACTGAAACAACCTCTCACATCAAGACCACCTGCCATTTAGGGAGCCCCTCATGAGCGTAATCCGCCGCGACGACCTGATCGAGTCGATCGCCGCCGCATTGCAGTTCATCAGTTACTACCACCCCGCCGATTACATCCGGCACCTCGCCCAGGCGCGCGAGCGCGAGCAGAGCCCAGCTGCCCGCGACGCAATCGACCAGATCCTCACCAACTCGCGCATGTGCGCGGAGGGGCATCGTCCGCTCTGCCAGGACACCGGCATCGTGAACGTGTTCATGAAGGTGGGCATGGAGGTGAAATGGGAGGGCTTTACCGGCTCGGTGACCGACGCCATCAATGAGGGGGTACGTCAAGGCTACCTTCACCCCGATAACCTGCTGCGTGCATCGATCGTGGCTGACCCGCAGTTCCTGCGGAAGAACACGGGTGACAACACCCCCGCTGTGGTTCACATGGAACTGGTGCCGGGCGACAAGATCGAGGTCACCGTGGCGGCCAAGGGAGGGGGCTCCGAGAACAAGTCCAAATTCGTGATGCTCAATCCTTCCGACAGCGTGGTCGACTGGGTACTCAAAACTGTGCCCACCATGGGCGCGGGATGGTGCCCTCCCGGCATGCTCGGGATTGGCATCGGCGGCACGGCTGAAAAAGCGATGCTGATGGCAAAAGAATCGCTGATGGAATCGATCGACATGGCCGACCTCCTTGCCCGAGGCCCGGCCAACAAGCTCGAAGAGCTGAGGATCGAACTCTATGAGAAGGTAAATGCGCTCGGCATTGGCGCACAGGGCCTGGGCGGGCTCACCACAGTCTTGGACGTCAAGATCAACACTTATCCCACGCACGCTGCGTCCAAGCCGGTTGCGATGATCCCGAACTGCGCGGCCACCCGCCATGCGCATTTCACCCTTGATGGATCTGGACCTGCCTTCTGCGAGCCGCCCAGCCTCGACGACTGGCCCAAGGTCAACTGGGCGCCGGACGCCCAATCTCGACGAGTAAATCTCGACACGCTCACCCGTGAGGAGGTCGCTTCCTGGAAGCCCGGCGAGCGACTGCTGCTCTCTGGAAAGATGCTGACCGGGCGCGACGCAGCCCACAAGCGGATCGAGGACATGCTCGCTCGCGGCGAGCCTTTGCCTGTCGATTTCCGCAATCGCGTGATTTACTACGTGGGCCCGGTGGACCCGGTACGCGACGAAGCGGTAGGACCGGCGGGCCCCACGACCGCCACGCGCATGGATAAATTTACCGAAACGATGCTTGCCAAGACCGGGCTGATCGCCATGATCGGCAAAGCTGAACGTGGTCCGGTCGCCATTGAGGCCATTCGCCGCCATCAGGCGGCCTACCTGATGGCGGTCGGCGGCGCCGCTTATCTGGTGTCCAAGGCGATCCGAACCTCGCGGGTGGTGGGTTTTGCCGATCTGGGAATGGAAGCCATCTACGAATTCGAAGTCCGCGACATGCCGGTCACGGTGGCCGTCGACGCGGCCGGTACCTCGGTTCACACCACCGGGCCTCGGGAGTGGCAGGCGAAAATCGGCAAGATCCCCGTTACCGTCGCCTGAGCCCGCTATGAATGAGATCGTTGCTGCGGATGGCGGGCGGCTTTCCAGCCTGATTCACGCTCGAGACGTGTCATGTCGCGAGATCATGACCGCCTATCTGGACCGTATCGACGCCGTCAATCCGGCGGTCAATGCGATCGTCGCCCGGCAGCCGCGCGAAATGCTTCTCGCGCAGGCGGACGAGCGTGACCAGCAACTCGCTCGCGGCGAGTCCTGCGGCTGGATGCATGGCTTTCCCTTGGCGGTCAAGGATCTGGCCCAGACCGCCGGCATCGTCACCACGCTCGGCTCGCCGATCTTCCGGGCCCACGTTCCGGTCGCTGACAGCCTGGTGGTTGAACGAATGAAGCGCGCGGGCGCGCTGATCATAGGCAAGACCAATACGCCCGAGTTTGGGCTCGGCTCGAACACCTACAACACCGTCTACGGCACCACGCTCAACCCCTATGACCCCACTCGGTCGGCAGGTGGATCCAGTGGCGGCGCAGCCGTCGCGCTTGCGCTTCGTATGCTGCCGGTAGCCGATGGCAGCGATATGGGCGGCTCGCTTCGTAACCCCGCGGGATGGAACAACGTCTACGGCTTTCGACCATCTTTTGGGCGCGTCCCTAAGCTCCCGGAATTGGATCTTTTCGGCCAGCAGCTTGGCGTTGAAGGGCCGATGGCGAGAACCGCGGCCGATCTTGCCCGCCTGCTAGCGGTTCAGGCAGGCCCCGATGTCCGCGCTCCCCTATCGCTGCATGAAGATCCGGCAATTTTTGCCCAGGCGCTGCAAAAACCCGCACGCGGGCTTCGAATTGGGTGGCTCGGTTCGCTGGAAGGTCACCTGGCGCTTGAACCTGGCATTGCCGAGGTCTGCGGCGATGCATTGAAGACGCTTGAATCGATCGGCTGCGTAGTGGAGCCAGCGGCGCTCGGGTTCGATCCCGAGCGGCTGTGGCAGGCCTGGATCACCCTGCGAAGCATGCTGGCCGGCGGCGCGCTATCGGCGCACTATCAAGACCCAATGCGACGCGATCTGCTCAAGCCCGAGGCCGTCTGGGAGGTTGAGCAGGGCCTTACCCGGACCGCTCACGACATCTATCGCGCTTCCGTGGCGCGCAGTGACTGGTATCGAGCCGCGCTTGCGCTTTTTGAGCGTTTTGATTTTCTCGCACTGCCGAGCGCGCAGCTGTTCCCGTTTGATCTGCATTCAAGCTGGCCTGCCGAGATCGCTGGCCGCACCATGGACACTTACCATCGCTGGATGGAGGTGGTAGTGCCAGCCACCATGGCTGGGCTTCCTGCGGTGAGTGTCCCTGCAGGATTTGGTGGGGCGCTGGGCCTTCCCATCGGTTTACAGCTGATCGGCCCACCGCGTGGCGATCAGTCTGTGTTGCAACTTGCTCACGCTTACGACCACGCGACCGACTGGGTGCGACGGGCACCCCCGCCAGAACCTCTTCTAGACTGAGGTTCAGTCTGCGCTCAGTAGCGTCGCTTCGACACGAGGTTTTTCACGCGGCGAAGTGTATGTATTACACTCGCCGCCGTTCAGTTATTTTCATATTCAGACCATGAGCTTCCTGCTCATCGACATTGGCAATACGTTCTTCAAGTGGGGGGTCTACTCAGCCCCGCAGCATGAAGCCGATACCGCCCACCTGCGGGTGCGCGAGTACGGCCGGGTGCTGCTCGACGAAATCCCCATGGTGATGGGCGATTGGAGACGATTGCCCCGTCCCGACCGGATCGTGATTGCCAGTGTGGCGGGGACGCGGGTGGTCAATCCTGTGCTTCGGGCGCTTGAGGTCTGGCCTGATGCGCCGTTTGCCCACTGGATCAGCTCACGCGCACAACAATGCGGTATCACCAACGGTTATCTCAACCCCGCAGCGCTGGGATGTGATCGCTGGGCTGCGATGATCGGTGCCCGTGCCCTGATCGGCGAGCGCGCTGGGTTGGTGGTGGTGTGCGGCACTGCCACCACGCTTGACATGATCTCAACCGATGGTCGGTTTCTTGGCGGTGGGATCATGCCAGGCCTGGGCCTCATGCAGCGTGCGCTTCACCAGAACACGGCCACGCTACCCGATGCGGCTGGCGATTACGTTGATTTTCCCCGCCAGACGGTTGACGCCATTGCGACGGGCTGCGCACATGCGCAGGCAGGCGCAGTCGAGCGCGTATTTTCGCTTCATCAGCGAAATTACCCAGATATGCGGTGCATCCTGTCGGGCGGCGCCGCGCGTTCGCTCGGTCCGCGCCTGAGCGTCGAATTCACTTATGTGGAGAACCTGGTGCTCGAGGGCTTGTATCGCATCGCCATGACGCTGGGTACCGAGGGCACCCCGATTCGCTCCGGTTCATCAGACTGACCTGAGCCTCGCCCCGCGCTCCACATCCACGGTTCGTAGCACCGCCAGCGCTGCGACGAAGAACAACCCGGTTCCCAGAATTGCGAGCCGGTGATTGCCACCGCTCATCCATGTGACCGCCCCATAGGTAATCGGTCCGATCACAGCTGCCAACCGTACCGCCAGCGACCACAACCCATAGAACTCCGCCAACCTCGGTGCGGGTGCAAGCAGACCCACCATGGCGCGCCCACATGACTGACTGGCGCCAATACAAAGTCCGGCCAGCACCGCTGCGACCCAGAACTGGGCGCGGCTCTCGCCCAGCCCCGCGATCAGGGTCATGGCAACCCAACCGACCAGTGTCATGGCAAGCGCAAGGCGATGCCCGATACGGTCCTGTAACGAACCGAAACCGAAAGCACCCACCGCCGCCGCGATATTGACGGTGAACACCAGCATCATCGTGTCGGTCTGCGAGAAGCCCATCTGTTGCTCTGCGTACACCGCGGCCAGTGCAATCACCACCGAAATGCCCGCCTGGTAACAGGTCATGCAAAGCAGAAGCCGCCTGAGGTCGGGAAACGCGTTCAGCGAGCCGATACTGTGGCGCAACTGTTGCCACGCGCCCACCTTCGGCACTTGAGCAAAAGGTCCGGCACCGTGCGCCGATCGTTCGCGGAGGAGGAAAAAGGTGGGGAGCGATGCGAGGGCGAACACCACGGCGGTGATCAGCATGGTTTGCGGCACGGCCTGAGCAGCCGTTGTGCCGCGTGACGACGCACTCAGTAGCCACGCAAGCGACAGGCCCAACGTGAGCATGCCGCCGAAGTAGCCGACACCCCATCCCCAACCCGATACCCGACCGATGGCTTCTGGGCGTGCTAGATCAGGCAGGAATGACGCGATCAGCGACTCGCCGATGCAGTAACAAACGTTGGACGCAATCACCAGCAACGCCGCAAGCAGCATCGTGTCGGGACCAGCGGTCGCCAGCGCTGCCGTTGCCACCACACACCCAACGGTACACACGGCGAGGAGCGTCTTTCGCGCGCCGCGCCGGTCTGCCCACGCGCCTAAAGGCGGCGACACCAGCGCAACGATCAGGCTGGAGACGGCGACCGTCAGGGTCCAGGCAAACGTGGCCCAGCTTGCGCCGCCCGCCACGACCCCTACGAAATAGGCGTTGAACACTGCGGTAAGCACCACAGTGCTGTAACCCGAATTGGCAAAGTCGTACGCCGCCCAGCCCAAGAACTCACGGCGGCGTACGCCTTGCTTGAGCGAATCAGCGACCGGCAAGTGCCTGCCTCACCTGTTCGAGCGTGGAGGGGTCCTCGATGGTGGTGAGATCACCCGGATCGCGTCCTTCGCACACCGCCTGAATTGACCGCCGCAGCACCTTGCCACTTCGGGTCTTGGGCAGCATGGACACAAAATAAACGCGCGACGGTCGCGCCACCGCCCCCAGCTGCCGGTCGACGGTTGCCATCAGCTCGCCCTCGAGTTTCAGGCGCTCATCGATTTGTTCGATGAGTGACGGATCTTTCACGACGGCAAACCCCACCGCTACCTGCCCCTTTAAGGTATCTGCGACACCGACCACCGCGCACTCGGCCACGGCAGCATGGCTGGAGAGTGATTCTTCGATTTCGCGGGTGCCCAGGCGATGCCCCGCCACGTTGATGACGTCATCGGTCCGGCCGAGGATGAAGTAGTAACCGTCATCGTCACGAATGCCCCAATCGAAGGTGGAGTAAGCGAGCTTACCGGGAATACTCGAAAAATAGGTCTTGACGAATCGTTCGTCGTCGCCCCACACCGTCTGCATGCAGCCAGGCGGCAGCGGCGGCAGCACCGCCACCACGCCTTTCTCATTGGGTCCCACTTCCTCTCCGGTCTGTTCGTGAAGGAGCCGCACGTCGTAGCCGTACATCGGCATTCCGGGGCTACCGAAGCGGGTGGGCGTCTTTTCGATGCCGTGTGCAACAGTAAGAATCGGCCAGCCGGTTTCGGTCTGCCAGTAGTTGTCGATGATTGGCCGGCCCAAGCTCTCGGAGATCCAGCGAGCGGTGGGCTCGTCCAGGGGTTCGCCAGCCAGAAACAGGGCTCGAAGCGACGACGTGTCATAGCGGGTGAGCCAGGCGGGATCCTGCTTTTTCAGAACCCGGATCGCGGTAGGCGCCGAGAACATCACCGTTACCTTGTATCGCTCAACCAGCTGCCAGAGGATGCCCGCATCCGGCCGGACCGGTGTGCCCTCATACATGATGGTGGCCATGCCCGCGATCAGCGGACCATAAACGATGTAGGAGTGGCCTACCACCCAACCGATATCGCTGGTTGAAAAATACGTCTCACCCTTGTTGCCACAGAAAATATGCTTCATCGAGGCCGCGAGCGCGACCGCATAGCCGCCCACGTCGCGCTGCACGCCTTTGGGTTTGCCTGTGGTGCCTGACGTGTAGAGCGTGTAGGAGACCTCGTTCGATTCAAGCCAGGTGACCGGTACGATCGCGTTCAGGTGCTGCTCGCGAAGCGGCGCGTAGTCGTGATCACGACCTTGAACGAGCGCATAGGGCGCGAGCCCGCGATCAACCATCAGCACAGCGTCGGGTTTACAGGTTCTCAAGGTGCAACAGGTTATACAGGATCTCAAGGAGAGGTCGGTGCGATAGGATACACCGGCTCGCAGGGTGATATCGGTTATACTGGTTCTAGAGGCATCCAAGGATTCACCGGCTCACAAGGTGATATTG
>JALREG010000011.1 GCA_023253905.1 Burkholderiaceae bacterium | reverse complement strand
CGACCAGACCTTGCCCGAGGCCACTGCCGAGGCCACGCTCATTCGCGCAGCAGCCGGGCGCTGTCTGAAGCGTGTGCCGCTTGAACGAAAGCTCCGCCTGCTAGGTGTGCGGGTGGGCGCGCTCAGCCGGGCGGATCAGATCGCGCAACTGGCGGAATCGTCATTCAATCGGAAGGAATCCGACGCGGGCTACCCGTCCGGTGCGACGCGCTCGCGTACCGCCGCCCTGCACGCGGCTGAACCCGGAGCAGCGGCCCCACCCGCAGACGCACGTCAGTTACCCCTCTTTGACTCCCTCAAGCCGCCCCACACCAGCTCGTGCGGTTAAGCACGAGTCTTGCGGGCAAGCGCCGCTAGAGTCCGCCCCGGGCATCGACCAGCGCGGCCGTCACATAGGACGACTGTGCCCCATCGGACAGCCACACGATCACCCGCGCGATTTCCTCGGGTGTGCCGACCCGGCCAAGCGGCGCCGAACGCGCCATCTGATCGAGCTGGCCGGGTGGACGGTCGGCATGAATCTCGGTGTCGATCGGACCGGGGCGCACTGCGTTCACCCGGATCCCATCTGCGCCCAACTCGCGGGCCATACCGATGGTCATGGAATCGATCGCGCCCTTGGTGGCCGCGTAGTGCACCCAAACACCCGCCGAGCCGAGCTGCGCCGCGCCCGAACTGAGGTTCACGATCGCGCCGCCCGCGCCGCCATGCCGGGTCGACATCCGCTTGACGGCCTCGCGCGAGCAGAGGAGTGGCGCCCGTACGTTGATCGCGAGCAGCGACTCGAGCATGGCGGCATCGAGCGCCTCGATGCGACTGACCCCACCGGTGATGCCAGCGTTGTTAACGAGCGCGGTCAGCCGCCCAAGCGAATCCGCCGCTTCGAACGCTGCCATGATCTGGCGCTCATCGGACACGTCGGCTCGGATCGCCAACGCGCGCCCGCCCGCAGCTTCTATGCTGTCAACCAATTGCCCCGCCTCATGCATCCGGTCACGGTAGACGAGGGCAATCGTCCAGCCTGCGGCAGCGGCAAGCCGCGCGGTTGCCGCGCCAATGCCTCGGCTGCCGCCGGTGATGAGCATCACGCCACGATCAGCGCGTGTATCAGACTGCGTCTGCACCCTGCGTTCTCCGCTCCGCGTCAGAGGCCTGGACGCTTCTCAGACATGCCGCTCGCGCGCAAGCCGGGCGCCCGCCACAAGCGCCTCCAGCTTCGCAAGCGCCACCTCGCGGCTCATGGGCGCCATGCCGCAGTTGGTGCACGCGAAGAGACGGTTCGGCGGTACATGAGCAAGCGCGCGTGCGATGGTATCGGCCACCTGCGCAGGCGTTTCGACCGCGTCGGTCGCGACATCAATCACCCCCAGGAGCACATCCTTACCCTCGAGAAGCCGCAGCAGTTCAATCGGTACCTGTGAAGCGATGCACTCGAGCGACACCTGATGGATTCGGCTTCGCGCGAGCGCCGGGAACACCACCTCGTACTGTCGCCACTCACTACCCAGCGAGCGCTTCCAATCGATATTGGCCTGGATGCCATAGCCGTAGCAGATATGAACCGCAGTGGTGCAGCGCAAGCCCTCGATCGCGCGGTGCAGCGCCTCGATGCCCCAGTCGCATACCTCGTCCATGTAGACATTGAAGGCAGGTTCATCGAACTGAATGATGTCGACCCCGTCAGCCTCAAGCGCACGCGCCTCCTGGTTGAGCAGATCGGCAAAGGCCATTGCCATGCGGACCCGGTCGCCATAGTGGCGATCGGCGATCGTGTCGACGATGGTCATGGGGCCGGGCAGCGTGAACTTGATGCGGCGGGTCGTGTGCGCGCGAAGCAGCCTGGCTTCCGCCTCATGCACCCGCCCGCGCAGTGTGAGCGGGCCCACCACCTGCGGCACCATCGCGTCATAGCGGTTATTACGAATGCCCATCTTCACTTTGTTCTCGAAGTCGATGCCTTCTACCGCCTCGAGAAAGCCATGCACAAAGTGCTGGCGCGACTGCTCGCCATCGCCGATCACATCAAGCCCCGCGTCTTCCTGAAGCTTCAGCCACACAAGCGTGGCGTCAGCCTTGGCACGCGCCAACGCTTCACCCTCGGTGCCCCAACGTGGCCACAGTTTTCCGGTCTCGGCGAGCCAGCCGGGTTTAGGCAGACTGCCCGCAATGCTTGTCTCGAACATGAGCTGATAACTCCCGTTCATCTGGAGAAAAAAGGGTTGGTCGCGCGGCGTGCCGCACACTGCCGGTAAGATACAAATCCCATGGAAACCGCGATCATATCCGTCGGCGCCATCGCCGCGTTGGGCTTTGGCCTCGGTGCCGCCTTTGGCCTCATCGGGGCACGCACGCATTTCTGCACGCTGGGCGCCATCTCCGACATCCTCAACATCGGCAGCTGGACGCGCATGCGCATGTGGCTCCTTGCGATCGGCGTGGCCGTTCTCGGCGTCTGGGCATTCGAGGTCACAGACCAGGTCAGCACCGCGCGCTCGCTTTATGCCACCAGCCGGCTGCCATGGCTCTCGCATATCGTGGGCGGCCTGCTGTTCGGTATGGGTATGACGCTCGCTTCAGGCTGCACCAGCAAGACGCTGATCCGTCTGGGCGGCGGCAACCTGAAATCGGTGCTCGTGTTTCTGGTGGTGGGCATCTCGGCCTACATGACACTCAAGGGTCTGTTCGGCGTCTGGCGCTCAGCCACCGTCGATCAGGTGGTGATTGATCTGGGCACGAGCCAGGAATTACCGGCGCTGCTCGCGGCCTGGACGGGCACCGAGGCCGCTGTGCTCCAGCGTTGGCTGCCCCCCGTCCTGGGCGTCGCGCTCACACTTGGCGCGCTCGCCAGCCGCGATATGTGGCGCGACGAACCCTATTCGATTTCCGGCGGCGTTCTGATCGGTCTCATCGTGGTGGGCGGCTGGTATGTCACCGGCCACATCGGCTTTGTCGAGGAGCACCCCGACACCCTCGAGGCCGCCTACATCGGCACCCAGGGCAACCGCCCCGAATCCCTGTCGCTCGTGGCGCCCTTTGCCTATACGCTCGAGCTCCTCATGTTCTGGAGTGACAAATCCCGCCACATCACCTTCGGCATCGCCACGGCACTCGGCATGGTGGCGGGTGCGCTCGCATGGGCTATCGCCACACGCAGCTGGCGCGAGGAAGTGTTTCCCGATGGTGCCGATTTCCGTCGCCACCTGCTGGGCGGGGTCCTGATGGGGGTGGGCGGCGTCACGGCGCTGGGCTGCACCATCGGTCAGGGATTGAGCGGCTTGTCCACGCTCTCGCTGGGATCGTTCATCACGACGGCCGCGATCATTGTCGGCTGCGTGATCACCATGAAAATCGATCTCTGGCGCATGATGCGCGAGGCCTGAGTCCGCTGCAGGATGGCCTGAAAAACCCCGCTCTACTATCCGCCGTAAATTTTTCCGAATCGCTCCCAGCCACGGCCGCTGAATCGCATGAGCTGTAACGACTCGATCGGAAAATAGTCGTCAGACGCTGTGCGAACACGCACCCCGGGCAGCAGCATCGGCAGCGTGAAATCAAGATTGGTCGCCTGGCGCATCACGTTGTCGCGCGTGAGTTCGTTGCCGCACTGTCTGAGCACCTGCTCAATGGTCTGCGCCACGGAGTACGCATAGACATTGAAACTGTCGCGCACATCGCCGCCCGGGTGCCAGCGTCGCATCCAATCGAGCCAGGCGTCATGCTCGGCGCTGCCCGCCCACTGGGGATCGGTAGGATCCTTGATGTAATTCGATGAAACGATACCGGTGCTCGCCTCGGCTCCCGCCGGAAGCATCACCGAGGCCACGGCATTCGACACGCTGTTCAGGTACTGCTGTGGCCGCCAGCCGATTTCGAACGCTTTGCGAATCGCCTGCGCGGCAAATTTCGGCGTGGTGATGTTGAAGAAGGTGTCTGCCCCGGATGCCATCAAACGGATCAGCTGACTGTCGATGGTGGGATCGGTCACCTCATAGGTGCTCTGCGCGACGATCATCCGTGCAGCCCGATCACCGAGCCCATCCTGCAGTCCCTTCAGGTAATCGCGGCCATAGTCATCGTTCTGAAGAAGCACAGCAATTTTGGCGGTGGGCCGCGTTTCCAGAATGTGCTCGGCGTAAACCCGCGCCTCGGACTGATAGCTGGGTTGCCAGCCCATGGTGAAGGGGTATTGCACCGGGTCGCCCCAGCGCGTGGCGCCCGTTGCCACAAAAAGTTGCGGCACACGACGCTGATTGAGATAGCGCTGAATGGCAACGTTGGGGGCGGTCCCCAGCACCTGGGTAATGAAGAGCACCTTTTCGTGCTCAACCAGTCTGCGCGCCTGCTCCACCGTGCGCGGGGGGCTATAGCCGTCATCAACGCTCACATAGCGGATCTTTCGGCCACCGATACCGCCCTCTGCATTGAGTCGGGCGAAATAGGCCCCTAACGCCCGCCCGATCACCCCGTAGGCCGATGCGGGCCCTGAATACGGCACGATATTGCCAATCGAAATCTCGGTATCGCTCGCGCCCGGGTCGTAGCGCTTTGCCTGCGACCAGGCCGATAACGGCACCAGACTGGCGGCGGCGGTCAGCAAGCGGCGGCGCGCCCCGCAGCGGGCGCTGGGCTGCGCGATGACTGCCGTGCGCCTCAATGCGGCAACCCCACATAATTCTCGGCGAGCGCAATCGATGCCGCACGAGAGCCCGACAGGTAATTGAATTCGGCCACCTGAACGCGGCGATCAAATCCGGTGGTTTCCGGGAAGCGGTGCATGAGCGAGGTCATCCACCAGGAGAAACGTTCGGCCGCCCAGATGCGGCGAAGTGCGGTGTCGGAGTAGGCCGCAAGCGCATCAGCGCGATTGTCCCGATAGCGCTCGATCAGCGCGCGCGACAGATAGCCCACATCGCTCGCTGCCAGGTTCAGCCCTTTTGCGCCCGTGGGCGGCACGATGTGAGCGGCATCGCCCACCAGGAACAGATTGCCAAAGCGCATGGGCTCGGCCACGAAGCTTCTGAGTGGCGCAATGCTCTTTTCGATAGAGGGTCCGGTTTCGAGCTTCGCTGCCACCTCCGGCCCCACCCGCAGTCTGAACTCATCCCAGAAGCGATCGTCAGACCACTCCTCAACCTTATCCTCAAGCGTGCACTGCACGTAATAGCGGCTGACCGAATGCGAGCGCATGCTGGCAAGCGCGAAGCCCCGCTCGTGGCTGGTGTAGATGAGTTCATCATCGAGCGGCCGGGTGCGCGACAGAATGCCCAGCCATCCAAACGGATACACCCGTTCAAACAACTGGATGCGGTCGGCTGGCACGCTCGCCCGGCACACGCCGTGAAACCCATCGCAGCCCGCGATGTAGTCACACTCAAGCTCATGCTCCACGCCATCTTTACGGTAGCGAAGGCGCGGCCGCGCCGACCCAAAATCAATCGGCGTCACGTCCTGCGCTTCATACACCGTGAGCCCACCCGACGCATCGCGCGCATTCATCAGATCGCGGGTGACTTCGGTCTGGCCGTAAACGGTGACGCTCGCACCCACCAATTCGCGAAAATCGATTCGATGCAGGCGCGAATCGAACTGAAGCATCACACCATCGTGCACCAGACCCTCGCGCTTTACCCGCTCACCAACGCCTGCCTGCTCCAGGAGTTCGACGGTCCCGCGTTCGAGTACGCCTGCACGGATCCGTGACAGCACATAGTCGCGGCTTTGACGCTCGAGCACGACGCTTTCCACGCCCGCTCGCTTGAGGAGTTGCGCGAGCAGTAGCCCCGACGGTCCCCCACCGACAATGCCTACCTGTGTCCTGGCCTTCATGATGTTCTCCGCGAGTCCGCACCGCCGGACGCTTTTAACCAAGCGCGGATTTTACTGGTCGAGGCGGCGGCTCGCCGGGCAGGCATGTTGCGTGTAGTGTTGGGGCAGGATTCCCATCAATGCGCCTTGTTCCCCGACTCGCCCGAAGCCTGCCGTTTTTTTATGGCTGGTTGATCATCGGCATCGCGTTCGTGTCGATGGCCCTGGCAGTGAACGCGCGGACATCGTTCTCGCTCGTGTACCCGCCCATCCTCGATGAATTCGGCTGGGACCGCGCCGACACAGCGGGCGCGTTCTCGTTCGGCTTTCTGGTCTCGGCCGCCCTGAGCCCGCTACTCGGCCGCGCAATGGAACGCTTCGGACCGGTGCCGGTGATGGAGGCGGGGGCGCTCGCAAGTGGCCTCGGCATGCTGCTCGCGAGCCAGGCGTCCTCGCTCTGGGAGTTCTATCTGAGCCTGGGCCTGCTGGTGGGATTTGGCAGCGTCTGCCTGGGCTACACCGGGCACGGGCTCTTTCTGTCAGCATGGTTCGAGCGCAGGCGCGGGCTAGCCATCTCGATCGCCTACGCCGGCGCAGGCGCGGGTTCAATCCTGCTGCTGCCGGTCATGCAGGAGTTGATCGACGCCGCCGGCTGGCGGCACGCCTGCCTCATCCTGGGTAGTCTCATTCTGGCAGTCCTGGTACCCCTCAATTTGCTGGTGAGAAGACGACCCTCGGACCTCGGCCTGCAACCCGACGGCGATCCCGTCCGGGTTAACGGGCAGGCCGGTGCGCAACGCACCCGGCGCGTCGATCCGGCGTGGACGAGCGTCGAATGGACGCTGCGTCTCGCGATTCGCACGCACCGCTTCTGGTGGATCGCGCTCGGTTATGCCAGTGCGCTCTTCGTCTGGTATGCGGTACAGGTTCACCAGACCCGCTATCTGCTCGAGGTGGGGTTTGACGCGACGCTCGCTGCCTGGGCACTGGGTGTGGTGAGCCTTGCAGGCGTACCCGGACAGATTGCGCTTGGCTGGCTTTCCGATCGGGTGGGCCGCGAACTCGTATGGGGCGTCGGCTGCGCCGGATTCATCGCGTGCTGCCTCCTGCTGATCGCACTCGCCCGCTGGCCGATTCTCCCGCTTCTGGGCCTGATGGTGGTGGTGCAGGGGGTCATCGGATACGGGGTGACTTCGGTGTTCGGCGCCATTCCAGCGGATGTGTTCGAAAGCCCGCACTACGGCCCCATCTTCGGCACGATCAGTTTGCTTGCGATTACTGGCGGCGCGCTCGGCCCCTGGGTGACCGGCCTGATTCACGATGCCACTGGTAGCTATCTGCCCGCGTTTGCGCTGGGTGCGGCCATGTCAGCACTCGCGGCGTTTGCGATCTGGCGCGCTGCGCCCGGCGCTGTGCGTGCTGTGCCCGGCCGGTCGGACACCAAATCGGACACAACAGGGTAAGCCCCACTGCAGCGGCTGGCTCGGAAGGCTCGCTGAGCGGATAGGGCCCGCTGGCCCCAAGGTCTTTCAAAGACCCGAGGACCTGACCGCGAGCGAGCCTCAGGCTGCTGCCGGCGCTACCCGGCTCCCGCCTTCACTCTGCCGTGGCTTCAACCGCCTGCGGCAGCGAATGCTGCTTCACATCGCCCCGGAGCTTACGCGCATGCTCTTCCACCTGGCGACGCGCAGCAAGGAAAGCGTCTCGCAGCGCAACGTTCACGTCTTCATGGTGGGCATGGTTGGCGACGATATTGGCGCCCGGCACCGACACGTCGACGCTCACGATGAAGTGCTCGCCCTGAGCCTTGTGGTGATGAGGCTTGTCGACCACCACGCGACAGCCCGTGACGTTGGGATGAAACCGTTCGAGCTTCTCGGTTTTTTCCCGGATCAGCTGCTCCAGAGCAGGGGAAACATCCATGCCGCGGAAATTGATCTGCAGGGTGGTACGCATCGGCCGTCCTTTCGCGCGCGGGGCGCAACGGGTAAAAACCTGTGGCGACGGGTCGTCTTGGTTCCTATCCTACTGCGATTCCATGCGTTGCGGGGAAGTCTTCAGACGGGATCTTTTCCGGCTCGAATCGTGCGATGATCGATGGCTTGATACCAGTCAAATCTCGCCGCCCTCAGGCGCGCATCTCCAACAGCAGATCACGCGCGGCCACCGTATCGCCCGGCCGCACATGCACCGCCTTCACCAGGCCGTCGCGCTCGGCGCGAATCTGTGTCTCCATCTTCATTGCCTCGATCGAGACCAGGGGATCGCCCTGTTTGACCGCCTGCCCGGCTTTCACCGCGACCGTCACGATCATGCCTGGCATCGGTGCGGCCACCTGTGCGGGATTGGCCGCATCGGCCTGGGGACGCGCCTGCACGCGGCGCGCGCCACTGCGCTCCACACGCAACGTTCGCGGCTGACCGTTCAGCTCGAAGAACACCTTGACGACCCCTTCTTCTTCCGCGGGTGCGGTACCGAGCAGGCGCACGATCAATGACTTGCCCGGATCCAGGTCGATGTTGATTTCCTCGAGCTCGGCCATGCCATAAAAATAAGTGGGTGAGGGCAACACACTCAGATCGCCATAGCGCTTTCGATGCGCGGAAAAATCGCCGAACACCTTCGGATACATGAGCCACGATGACAGTTCGAACTCGCTGATTGCGTGTCCGGCAATCTTGTGCACCTGCTCGCGCGCTGCATCCAGGTCGACCGGCGCAATCCGCTCACCCGGCCGGAATGGTCTGGGTGGCTCAGCGACGATGGGCGTTGCGGTGTCGCACTTCAACACCTTGCGAGAAATTTCACGCGGGAATCCATCGGGCGGAAAGCCCAGTTCGCCCCGGAAAAGCGACACCACGCTTTCGGGAAACGCGATCTCGCGCTCGGGGTCGAGTACATCGGCCACCGTCAGATCATTCACCGCCATGAAGAGCGCCATGTCGCCCACCACCTTGGAGGTGGGTGTCACTTTCACGATGTCGCCAAACAGGCGATTGACCTCAGCGTAGCGCTCGGCCACTTCGGGCCAGCGATGTTCAAGCCCCAGCGCGCGCGCCTGCTCACGCAGGTTAGTGTATTGACCGCCAGGCATTTCATGGCGATAGACATCGGAGGTGCCAGCGCGAATATCCGATTCGAAGGGCGCGTAGATCTTGCGTACCCCCTCCCAGTAGTGGCTGAGTGACTGCAGCGATTCGCGATCCAGACCGCAATCACGCTCGCCCCCTTCGAGCGCAGCAACGATCGCGCCGAGGTTGGGTTGCGAAGTCAGACCGCTCATCGCATCAAAGGCCGCATCGACCGCATCGGCTCCAGCCTCGATCGCAGCCAGGACTGACGCTGTGCCAGCACCACTCGTGTCGTGGGTGTGAAAGTGCACCGGCAGTCCGGTTTCCTCGCGAAGCGCCCGCACCAGTTCGCGCGCCGCGCGCGGCCGGCACACGCCCGCCATGTCCTTGATGCCCAGCACATGCACACCGGCCTGCTGCAGTCTGCGGCCGATGTCGAGGTAATACTTGAGGTCATACTTGAAACGGGCGCGATCGAACAGATCGGCCGTATAGCAGATCGCACCCTCGCAGAGCGCACCGCTCTCGAGTACGGCATCGATCGCCACCCGCATGTTGTCCACCCAGTTGAGTGAATCGAATACCCGAAACACATCAATGCCGCCAGCGGCCGCCTGTGCCACAAAATGGCGCACCACATTGTCGGCATAGTTGGTGTAACCCACCGCATTGCTGCCGCGTAGCAGCATCTGCAGCAGCAGGTTGGGCATCGCCTCGCGTAGACCAGCGAGGCGTTCCCACGGATCCTCGTTCAGAAACCGCATGGCCACGTCGAAGGTAGCGCCTCCCCAGCACTCCACCGAAAACAATTGCGGCAGCATGCGCGCGTAATAAGGGGCGATGCGCAGCATGTCGATCGACCGCATCCTCGTGGCAAAGAGCGATTGATGCGCATCACGCATCGTGGTGTCAGTCATGAGCACGCGGCGGCTTGCCCGCATCCACTCGGCGAATTTGGTGGGTCCAAGCTGGCGGAGCAGCTGCCGCGAACCGGGCGGCGGCGGTACGCTGAGATCGATCCGCTGACCAGGTCTCGCCACCGGGTTAGCCAGCGCGAGCGACCCCGCCACCGAATACGCCGAGGCTTCCGGCGTGAGCGCGCTGTTCCCCTGCGCGGCCCCTGCGGTCGCGGGCCAGACGCGCGGCAGCGCGATCTGCAGATGCGACAGGTCGGGCTGGGTTCGGCCCTTGAGATCGGGGTGGCCGTTGACCGTCACCTCGCCGATGTAGCTGAGGAGTCGGGTCGCGCGGTCGCGGCGCTTGCGGAAGGTGAACAGTTCGGGGGTGGTGTCAATGAACCGGGTGGTGACCGTACCGGCTGCGAATTTCGGGTGATTGATCACGTTTTCAACAAACTGCAGATTGGTGGCAACGCCGCGGATCCTGAATTCGCGCAGGCCTCGATCCATGCGCCGGATCGCCTCGGTTGCACTGGGCGCCCACGCAGTCACCTTGACCAGCAGAGAATCGTAGTAGGGCGTGATCACCGCACCGGTATAGGCCGTGCCACCATCCAGCCTCAGGCCGAAACCGGCTGCGCTCCGATACGCCTGGATTCGGCCATAGTCGGGCGTAAACCCGTTCTCGGGATCCTCGGTGGTCAGCCGGCATTGCAGTGCGTGGCCGTTTAGCCGGATGTCTTCCTGTTTCGGGATCGGGCAGTCGCTCCCGCCAATGCGCGCACCCTGCGCAATCGCGAGCTGCGACTTGACCACATCAATTCCGGTCACCATCTCGGTCACCGTATGCTCCACCTGAATACGCGGATTGACTTCGATGAAGTAGAAGCGTCCGGTATCGGCGTCCATCAGGAATTCGACGGTTCCCGCATTCACATAGCTCACGGCACGCGCGAGCTTAAGCGCCGCCTCGCAAAGCGCCGCGCGGGTGGCCTCATCGAGATAAGGCGCGGGCGCACGCTCCACTACCTTCTGATTACGTCGCTGCACCGAGCAGTCGCGCTCAAAGAGGTGCACCAGGTTGCCATGCTGGTCGCCAAATACCTGCACCTCCACATGGCGCGCGTTACGCACAAGCTTTTCGAGATAAACCTCGTCGTTACCAAAGGCGGATCGCGCCTCGCGCCGCGCAACCTCGAGCTGCGCGTCGAGATCGGCGGCCGACTCGATCACTCGCATTCCGCGTCCGCCACCACCCCAGCTTGCCTTGAGCATGAGCGGGTAGCCGATTGATTCGGCAAGCTGCCGCGCCTGGGCGAGATCCTGCGGCAGCGGCCCGGTGGCGGGCATCACAGGCACCCCAGCTCGCTCCGCCGCCTCGCGGGCGGCGACCTTGTTGCCGAGCGTGGTCATGGCCTCCGGTGTCGGCCCCACAAACACGATCCCCGCCTTCGCACAGGCGCGGGCAAAGTCCGGATTTTCGGAAAGAAATCCATAGCCAGGATGGATCGCATCGACCTTCGCCTCGCGCGCGATCCGTATGATGTCTTCAATGTCCAGATAAGCCTGCAGCGGCTTTCGTCCTTCGCCCACCCGATAGCTCTCGTCCGCCTTGAATCGATGCAGCGCAAACCGGTCTTCATGCGAATACACCGCCACGGTTCGCATTCCCATCTCGGCAGCGGCACGCATCACCCGAATGGCGATTTCAGAACGGTTGGCAACGAGAAGGGACTGAATACGGCGCATGGCTGACTCCGGGGAAATCCGTTTGACGCACCGCAACATTACGCTTGAGGCGCACCCGCCGCAATCGCAACAACCGAGCCGGGGCCGCCTCGTCGCGCTCGCCGTCACCCTGAGTCTCACGGCCACAGGCTGCGGTGGCGGCGGCGGTGGCAGCAGCGGCACGATGCCCTCGGTGCCCGCCGCGCCCAACCCCGCGCCGGTCATCGCCGGCTGCCGCCTCCTCTACCCAAGCGCAAGCCAGCCGACGCAGGCCGGGGCCGTTGATCCGCTTCTGGCTGCACAGTGGCATCTTCAACCGTCCAATCCACTCGTAGGCATCATGGGTCTGGGCGCAACACTCGCCTGGGCCAAGGCTCAGGGACGCGGCGTTCGCGTGGCGGTCATCGACGGACCGGTTGAGACGCTACACGGCGATCTGTCGCCCAACGCGGTCCCAGGCGGCTCGTTCGACTACCGGCTGGGAAGCGCCACCGCGCCCCTGCCCTGCACATCCCAGGAGGCGCATGGCACGGCGGTCGCGGGCATCCTCGCCGCCGCGCGCAGCAACGGCCTGGCCGGCGCTGGCGTCGCGCCCCTGGCAAGCGTAGTCGCCTACAACGCGATCGAGGCTGGGGCGCGTGCCGAGCTCACGCTACAACGCATCGCCAATGCGCTCGGCCGGGATACGGCCAACCAGGTCTACAACCTCAGCTGGGGATCCGATGACGACGGCGCGCTGCACCCCGCGGACGCCAACGTGGCAGCAGCCATCGCCCAGGGCATGCGCCAGGGCCGAGGCGGGCTCGGCTCGGTCTATGTATTCGCCTCGGGTAATGGCGGCTGCCAGACCGTCGACGGCCGCGCCGACGCTGATCCCCTTGACCCCACCCGCTGCCAATACCGCGACATGACCGGTTTTGACGGGCACCTGAACCTGCCGGGGACCTTCACGGCCTGTGCGGTCGATCGCCAGGGGCGCCTGCCTGTCTGGGGCGAGGAAGGCGAAAATCTGCTGGTCTGCGGACTCTCGGGCGACGGCGCCCAGGGCATCACCACGCTTGCTCCGGGCAATGGGACCCGCGCTGACTTTGGGGGTGCATCCGCAGCTGCGCCCATGGTGTCGGGCGTCATCGCGTTGATCCTGGAGGCAAGACCCACGCTCAGCTGGCGAGACATTCGGCTGATTCTTGCTGAGACCGCTCGCGAAAACCAGCCAGATGACCCGTCATGGGCGGCGACCGCCCTCGACAGATGGCCAGCGCAATGGCTAGGGGGGCAGCCGGTTCGAAAGCGTTTCAGCCGACGATTCGGCTTCGGCGTGGTCGATGCGGCCGCTGCGGTAGAGCGGGCACTCACTTTTCAACCTTCGATCGGGGCAGCAGTCGGGCCAGGCACAGCCATCAGGTCCTGCGAAAAAACCCGCTCCCCAGGCATCACCTTGTCGGACCCCGGCAACACCCTTTTCTGGCAGTCCGACACGCTTCGTTTTGATGGCAGCGACCCGGCGGACACCGACTGCCCAAACCGCATCGAGTGGGTTGAGGTGATGTTTTCAGCCACGCATCCGTATGCCGCCGACCTGCAGATCGAGCTCATCAGCCCAGACGGGCGGGTGAGCCGGCTTGCCGACTCGCGCGTCTGTGGGGGGGTTGGCAAGGGTGGGGCATTCGGTGGGCCAGACCGTTGCGGGGCGTACGCAGGATGGCGCTTTCTCGCCAATCGTCATCTGGGCGAGTCGCCGCGGGGCGACTCAGGACATGGGAATTGGACACTCCGGGTGGCCGATGCGGTGGTCGGCGACATCGGTACCTGGCAAAGCTGGACGCTACGCTTTTCGGGTCGTTGACTCACTGATCACTGAGCGGCGCGAGGTAAGCGCGCCCGCGGCTTGCTGCGCCCCCCTCGCGGGTCGCGGCGGGCGCCCCCAGCGCTGAGCGTTCCGCGCGCGGCGGGCCGTAAGGCTCAGACCGTCAGACGATTCAGACCGTCCAACGCGGCTGTCTTGTAGCACTCGGCGAGCGTCGGAAAATTGAACACCGCATCGGCGAGATAGTCGATGGTGCCGTTGTGCGCCATCAGCGTCTGACCGATATGGATCAGTTCGCTTGCGCCTTCGCCCATGATGTGAACGCCCAGCAGCTTTTTATCCTCCGGACTGAACAGAATCTTCAGCATCCCCGTCCGGTCGCCGATGATCTGGCCGCGCGAAATCTCCCGGTAATGCGCCTTGCCGATTTCATAAGGAATGCCCGCGGCCGTGAGTTCATCCTCGTTCTTGCCGATGGTTGAAATCTCGGGAACGGTATAGATGCCGTAGGGGAAGAGCCCGATACCGCCCTCGTGCTCCTCGCGCAGGCCAAACGCATGCCGGGCTGCGGCGCGACCCTGTTCGTAAGAGGTCGAAGCGAGCGACGGAAAGCCGATCACATCGCCCACCGCATAAATGTGGGGAACATTGCTCTGGAAGTGTTCATTGACCGGAATGCGGCAGCGCGAATCCACCTCCACCCCTGCGCGGTCGAGCGCAAGTCGGGTGGTGGCACCGCTTCGCCCGATTGAGTAGAGGGCGGCTTCCGCGTGCAGCACCTTACCGCTTCCCAACCGGACTTCAACCGGCTTGCTGACCCCCTCAAGCATATGAATTTCGGCGACCTCTTCGCCCAGGCGCATGGTGACGTTGCTCTGTTGCGCGACATAGGTGAGTGCAGCCGAGATCTCATGGTCGAGAAAGGGCAGCAGCACCGGGCGCTTGTCAACAATGGTGACCCGCACCCCCAGCGCAGCGAACATGGTTGCGTATTCAACGCCCACCACGCCGGCTCCCACCACGATGATTGAGCGCGGCAGAAACTCAAGCCCCAGCACATCATCACTGGTGAAGACCCGCTGGCCATCGAACGGAATATGAGGATCGCGTGAGGCTTCGGTGCCGCAGGCGATCACCACCCGCTCGGTGGTGATCTGGCGCCGCCCGTGGCCACTGGCTGAGGACAGCT
The DNA here is from genome assembly GCA_023253905.1 of Burkholderiaceae bacterium. The sequence goes on along the minus strand of JALREG010000011.1, from coordinate 1,823 downwards.
CAAGCGTGTGTGCGTCAATAAAACTGGCGGTGGACTCGATCAGCTCCACTCGATTGCGCGTCATCTGATTGCGGATCACATCGATCTCGGATCGCACCACCTGCTGGACCCGGTAGAGCAGATCATCAATCGCAATGTCCTGCTTCACCCGATACGATGAACCGTAAATGCCGCGCTCACGATAGCCGGACAGATGCAGCACCGCCTCGCGAAAGGTCTTCGAAGGAATGGTGCCGGTGTTCACGCAGACCCCACCTACGGTCCGGGCCCGTTCGATCACGGCCACCCGCTTGCCGAGTTTGGCAGCCTGAATGGCCGCCCGCTGACCCGACGGGCCGGAACCGATCACGACCATCTGATAATCGAACGGAGAGTCTGAGCTCTGCCCGCCGCGCCCCGCCCGTCCAGCCGATGCTGCCGCCATGTCGCCCCCTCGTGTCAAGGTCTGCCAGCGGCGGATCATAGGCACGCGGTTTCGCGCTTGTAAACTGCCCATCTCCGCGCGTCCTGCCGCTGCCCGCTGAAAAAACGATGAAATTCGCCTACATCACGCACCCCGACTGCGTCCGCCATGAGATGGGGCCGCACCACCCTGAGTGCCCGGATCGGGTCACGGTCATTCACGACCGGTTGCGCGCATCAGGCCTACTTGATTTCGCAGCGACCTATGAAGCGCCCGCCGCCACTTTCGAGCAACTCGATCGTGCGCACACCCATGCACACGTGCTCGAGTTGCAGGCGCTCGCCCCTCAACAGGGCTATGCTGCCATCGACCCCGACACCAGCATGAATCCGTACACCTGGAACGCGGCACGGCGCGCGGCGGGCGCCGCTGTCCTCGCCACCGAACTGGTGCACGCGGGTAGCGCGACGCGCGTGTTCTGTAATGTGCGCCCGCCTGGACACCATGCCACCCGATCAGCCGCCATGGGCTTCTGCTTTTTCAACAATATCGCGGTGGGTATGCGGCACGCACTCGACGCGCTCTCCGTTGCCCGCGTCGCACTGATTGATTTCGATGTGCATCACGGTAATGGCAGCGAAGACATCGTGGCGGGCGACGATCGCATCCTGATGCTGTCCACTTTCCAGTCACCGCTCTACCCCTATAGCGGTGAAGCGCCCAGTGCCGATAATCTGGTGAACGTGGCGCTCCCCCCCTATAGCGACGGAGCGGCGCTGCGCGCAGCGGTGCTCGAGCGTTGGCTACCAGCACTGAACGATTTTCAACCGCAGATGCTGTTCATTTCCGCGGGGTTCGACGCCCATGTGGAAGATGACATCAGTCAGCTCCGCTGGCGTGATGACGACTACGCGTGGGTCACCCGCGAGCTGGTCACGGTGGCGAGCCGTCATGCACAGGGACGCATCGTCTCGATGCTCGAAGGCGGCTACGCAATCGGAGCCCTCGCAAGATCGGTGGAGCGGCATGTTCGCGAATTGATGGAAATCTAGCCATCGAGGCGCCCGTCAGCACTGTCATCATGGCCCGCAATGCGATCCGCAATCAACCGGCTGGCAGCCCGCACTTGCCGCGAATCGTACAGTTGCGAGATGGGCGTTCATGCCGTATTCGGCTGATCGAAGCGGCCGATGCCGATCGCCTGCAGCAATTTGTCCGCGGCCTCTCGAAGGCCTCAGCGCAGCAGCGCTTTTTCGGTTCGGTTCACGAGCTGAGCCCAGCGCAGCTCAAGCGCTTTACTGCGAGCCCCGACCCCCTGGATTTCGCTGTGATCGCGCAAGCCCTCCACACCGGCGTTGATCCAACGCTCGAACCCCTCACGGGCACCGCACGCTGTCTTCGCACGCGCCCAGGAGTCGCA
>JALREG010000410.1 GCA_023253905.1 Burkholderiaceae bacterium | reverse complement strand
ATCCCCTCGGTCTTGGTGGTGAAAAAGGGCTCGAACAACCTGCCTTGCAGATCTTCACGTATGCCAGGCCCGCGATCGCTCACGCTGAACTCAATGGCTTCATCCATGCTGCTTACGCGCAGCACCACCACGCGCTGATGGCCCGGTCCGAGTTCACGCATTGCCTCGATCGCGTTTTTCAGCAAATTGATCAACACCTGCTGAAGCAGGAGGGGATCGGCATGCAGGGGCGGGAGATCAGACCTGATCTCGGTCTGGATGCGCACACGCTGTCTGCCGGCATCGATCTGCACCAGCCCAACCGCCTCCGCTGCAATATCCTTTGCCGAACAGATGCGACGCTCGGGTTCGCTGCGCTTTACGAAATTACGAATTCGCCGGATCACTTCGCCCGCCCGCTCGGCCTGTGCTGATGTCTTCTGTAGCGCCTCGAGCAATACTTCCGGGTCTGCAGTGTGCCCCTTTGCCTTCATCCCGCGAATGCGTGCGCTGAGCCCCATGCAATAGTTTGAGATGGCGGTGAGCGGCTGATTCAGTTCATGCGCGAGCGACGAGGCCATTTCGCCCATGGTGACCAGACGCGAGCTGTGCTGCAGCTTCAACTCCTGACGGTGCAGCTGCTCATCGGCTTCCCGACGCGCGGTGATGTCGGTGGCCACCAGCATCTGCACCAGTCGACCATCAACCCAGCGAATGTCGCGCGCGCGCAATTCAAACCAGCGCGCCATTGCAGTGTGGAAAGTTTCTGCGCTGCCCGATTCTTTTACTGAACGCAGCAAGACCTGATGCCCGGAGGGTGTGATGCCGAACAGCTGCCGGTACATCCGGTTGGCAAATAAGAGTTCGCCCACGTCAGTGAGGGAAACATCGGGGCTCGCGTCCGGTTGGGGCTGCGCAACCACCGAGACCGCAGCATCCAGCTCTTCGAGTACGGTCGTGAAACGCTCGTGAGCGGCCGCGAGCGCCGCCCGGATTCTTAGCGGCTCGGTGATGTCGGTCACCGAAGTCATCCAGCCGGTGTGGCGGCCGTCGCGATCGATCAGCGGCGAGACGTACATCTTCGCGTCGATCACGCTGCCGTTACGCCGCTGCAGTTTCACTTCGAAACCATTTCGCGGGGTGGCGCCCTTCAACAGTCGATCGAGTTGCGCCAACTGCAGCGCCTCATCACCCGCGGGCCAGTATGAAAACGGGGGGACCGCGCCCACCAGTTCGCTTGCGGTCTGACCCACCATATCGCAGAAGGCACGGTTCACGTAAGTGATACGCCCGGTGAGGTCAAACGCGCGCATGCCGGTGAGTAGTGAGTCCTCCATTGCCTGGCGAAAGGCGGTTTCTGCTGCGAGCGCCGCCTCGGCGCGGCGGCGGGAGGTGGTGTCTCGCGCAATGGCATACAGCATCGTCTGTGATTGCGGGTCGCGGCGCACTGACCACTCCAGCCAGCGCCATGCATCGGCACCGGTACCGCTATCGGTTGCCGGCATGAAGCGCGCCTCGAAACTCGTGGAGATCTGCCCCGGCTGAACCACCGAAGCGATTGCCTGCGCCACCTGCTGCTGGTCGTCCGGGTGGGCGCGCTCGATGATGTTGGCTGCGCCGCGCTCCGGCGCGAAGAACTGCTCAAACGCCGGGTTGCCGCGGATAAGCGCACCATCCCGTCCCAGTACACACAGGGGATCTGGTGACAACGTGAACAGTTTGTCGCGTTCGAGTTCGGCGCTGAGGCGCCTCCGGGCATGGCGGCCGAGCAGCAGCAAAATCAGCAGCATGGCCACCGTGAGTCCCACCACCGCAACCTGTAGCGGATGCTCAAGCAGCGCATCGGGTTTGTCAGACTGCGTCCAGTACGCTGTGCCCAGGAACACCGCCACCAACACAACAAAACCACCCATGGTGATGCCATGGGTGATGGTGAACCAACGGATCGCACGGAGCGTGGCGGCGGATTCAGCGGATCGGGGCATGTCCGGGCATCGCGAGAGTTTGCGGCGGGTCAAGGCAATGACCGCCTGGATCGAGGCAAATGAGGCCAACCACAGTGTAAAGAGACCGGCGTGCCCCGTCTAACAAGGTTGGACAGAGAGGCATTGAATACCACATTGTGAAATAAAGTTGCGGATAATGAAAATTTTTCTTGCCCTTTCGGGCGCGGGTTTCTAAAATCTCGCGCATCCCCACCGGCTGCGGCCCATGAGCCGCTGCGCCATTCAGGAGACCCGAATGTCCGCCGTTCCCAGCCAGTTGCCCGCTGCCAACGATCCTCTTGATTCCGATCCGCTCGAAACGCGTGAGTGGCTCGATGCACTCGAGGCGGTGATTGATCGGGAAGGTCCCGAGCGTGCCCACTACCTGCTCGAGCAGATGATCGACACGTCGCGCCGAAGCGGCGCGCATATCCCGTTTTCGGCCAACACCGCCTACGTCAATACCATCCCCACGCAGCTCGAAGCGCGCTCGCCCGGCAATGCCGAGTTCGAGGAGCGCATTCGCTCTTATGTGCGCTGGAACGCCATGGCTATGGTGGTTCGTGCCAACCGTCATAACCCGCCCGATGGCGGCGACCTGGGGGGGCATATCGCCTCCTTCGCGTCGCTCGCCACCATGATTGGCGCGGGCATGAATCACTTCTGGCATGCGCCCAGTGAGGATCACGGCGGCGATCTGGTTTATTTCCAGGGCCATGTGGCGCCAGGCATATATGGGCGAGCATTTGTGGAGGGGCGCCTGTCCGAAGCGCAACTCGAGCGTTTTCGCCAGGAGGTCGACGGGCAGGGGCTCTCGTCCTACCCCCATCCCAAGCTGATGCCCGATTTCTGGCAGTTCCCCACGGTGTCCATGGGACTGGGGCCGCTGATGGCCATCTACCAGGCGCGTTTTCTCAAATATCTGCACGCACGGGGTATTGCCGACACCAGTAAGCGGAAGGTCTGGGTGTTCTGCGGTGACGGTGAGATGGACGAGCCCGAATCGCTCGGCGCCATTGGCCTGGCGGCTCGCGAAAAACTCGACAACCTGATCTTCGTAATCAACTGCAATTTGCAGCGGCTTGATGGTCCGGTACGGGGTAACGGCAAGATCATTCAGGAGCTTGAAGGCGAGTTCCGTGGGGCGGGCTGGAATGTTCTGAAGCTGATCTGGGGCTCGTATTGGGATCCGCTCCTCGCGCGCGACCGCGAGGGCATCCTGCGCCGAATCATGGAAGAGACCGTGGACGGCGAGTACCAGGCCTTCAAGGCGAACGACGGCGCCTTTGTGCGCAAGCATTTTTTCGGCAAGCACCCCAAGCTGCTCGAAATGGTGTCGCGCATGACTGATGACGACATCTGGCGTCTGAACCGCGGCGGCCACGACCCGCACAAGGTGTATGCGGCGTTCCACGCAGCGGTCAATCACCCGGGGCAACCCACCGTTATTCTTGCGAAAACCGTGAAGGGCTATGGCATGGGGCGCGCGGGGGAGGCGAAGAACCCCACGCACCAGCTCAAAAAACTCGACGCCGCCACCATCCGCGAGTTTCGCGACCGGTTCAATATCCCAGTCCCGGATGACAAGGTTGACGAGCTGCCTTTCTATCGGCCGTCCGATGACGCGCCCGAGATGCAGTACATGCACGAACGCAGGCGCGCACTGGGCGGTTACCTGCCGCAGCGGCGCCGCCAGGCCGATGAGCAATTGACCGTGCCAGGGCTTGACGCCCTTCAGGCGGTGCTCGAGCCCACAGCCGAAGGCCGCGAAATATCCACCACCCAGGCGTTCGTGCGCATTCTCACTGCGCTCACCCGCGACAAATCCATCGGTTCGCGCGTGGTACCCATCGTGCCCGATGAGGCCCGCACCTTCGGCATGGAGGGCATGTTCCGCCAGCTTGGCATCTACGCGCCCGAGGGTCAGAAGTACACACCGGTCGATAAAGACCAGGTGATGTATTACCGCGAAGACAAATCAGGCCAGATTCTCGAAGAGGGCATTAACGAGGCGGGCGCGTTCAGTTCATGGATTTCAGCCGCCACGTCCTACTCCACCAACAACCGGGTGATGATTCCCTTCTACATCTATTACTCGATGTTCGGCTTCCAGCGAATCGGTGACCTGGCCTGGGCTGCGGGTGACATGCAGGCACGGGGCTTTCTCCTGGGCGGCACCTCAGGGCGAACAACGCTCAATGGCGAGGGGCTGCAGCATGAAGACGGACACAGTCATATCCTGTCGTCCACCATTCCCAATTGCGTGTCCTACGACCCCACCTATGCGCATGAGCTGGCGGTGATCATCCAGGATGGCCTGCGCCGCATGGTGGGCGAGCAGCAGAATGTTTTCTATTACCTCACCGTGATGAACGAGAACTACGCGCATCCGGGGCTTCGCAAGGGCGATGAGGAAGGCATCATTCGCGGCGCCTACCTGCTGCGACCTGGGCGCGCGAAGGCCGATCATCGCGTGCAACTCATGGGCTCGGGCACCATTCTTCGCGAGGTGCTGGCGGCCGCCGAGATGCTGGAGAACGACTGGGGCGTCGCAGGCGACGTGTTCAGCGTCACGAGCTTTACCGAGCTACGTCGTGACGGGCTGGACGCTGACCGATGGAATCTGCTCCATCCCACCGAAAAGAAGCCGCGCAAGGCCTATATCACGCAGCTCCTCGAGAAAACCACTGGCCCCATTGTGGCGTCCACCGATTACATGAAGCTCTTTGCCGATCAGATTCGGCCGTTCATGCCCAAGGGGCGCGATTTCCGCGTGCTCGGCACCGATGGCTTCGGGCGGTCTGACTTCCGTGCCCGGCTGCGCGAGCACTTTGAGGTGGATCGCCGCTTTGTGGTTCTGGCGGCGCTGCGCGCGCTCGCCGACGAGGGCAGTATTCCCATGAAGAAGGTGGCCGAGGCGCTTACGAAATACGGCATCGATCCCGACAAGGTCAACCCGCACGTTGCCTGAGGCAACCTCCCGAAATCGGAAGCGAGTTCACGATGAGTCAGTCCATGGAAGTGCAGGTTCCCGACATTGGCGATTTTGCTGAGGTCGAGGTGATTGAGATTCTGGTCAAACCCGGTGACACGATTGCACTCGAGCAGTCGCTCATCACCGTTGAGTCCGATAAGGCCTCGATGGAGATTCCGAGCGCGGCGGCGGGGGTGGTCCGCGAGATCAGGGTGAAGCTGGGCGACAAGGTCGCGAAGGGTAGCGTAGTGCTCACGGTGGAGCCAGCGAGCTCGGCGGCCCCGGTCGTGCCCGCGCCCGCCGTGGCCTCCGCGCCTGCTCCCGCAGCGCCGGCTGCGGTGGTAGCGTCACCCGCGCCGCCGCCTGCGCCTGCGCAGCCTGCGGCCACCATCGCAGAGGCGCCGGCCATTGTGCCGCGTACGCCGCCGGTTGTGGCCGAGCCCGATGACCATGCGCACAGCGTCAAGCCTCATGCGTCGCCGTCGGTGCGGCGGTTCGCGCGAGAGCTGGGAGTTGATCTGTCCCAGGTGCGCGGCACTGGCCCCAAGCAACGCATTCTTCAATCTGACGTTCAGGCCTATGTGAAGGCTTTGGTCGCGCGGAGCAGTTCGGCGCCCGAGGCACCCGCTTCTGCGACCGATAGCGGGGCTGGCCTCGGACTCATCCCCTGGCCCAAGGTTGATTTCGCAAAGTTCGGCCCGATCGAGCGTCAGGCCCGCCCGAGAATCAAGAAGCTGTCTGCAGCCAATCTGCATCGCAACTGGGTGATGATCCCCCATGTCACTAACCATGATGACGCCGACATCACCGAGCTCGAGGCCTTCCGCGTGAAGCTCAATGAAGAGCAGGGCAAGGGCGGTACCAAGGTGACGATGCTCGCCTTCCTCATCAAGGCCTGCGTCACCGTGCTCAAGCGCTTCCCGGAGTTCAACGCGTCTCTGGAAGGCGATGAGCTGGTGCTCAAGAACTACTGGCACATCGGTTTTGCAGCCGACACGCCCAACGGTCTGGTCGTTCCCGTGATCCGCGACGCCGACAAAAAGGGCATCCTGCAGATTGCCCGTGAAACCTCCGAGCTCGCAGCCAAGGCGCGCGAGGGCAAGCTTGCGCCTGCCGACATGCAAGGGGGCACATTCTCCATTTCCAGCCTGGGTGGCATCGGCGGCACCTATTTCACGCCCATCATCAACGCCCCCG
>JALREG010000381.1 GCA_023253905.1 Burkholderiaceae bacterium | reverse complement strand
GGGGGGCCGTCGGGGGAGCGAGGGGCGGCGGTGGGTTGGGCCGAGGAGGCGGCGCAGGAGGAGGCGGCGCAGGAGGAGGCGGCGCAGGAGGAGGCGGTGCAGGAGGAGGCGGCGCAGGAGGAGGCGGTGCAGGAGGAGGCGGCGCAGGAGGAGGCGGTGCAGGAGGAGGTGGCGGTTCGGCCTCCGCCGCGACAGGCTCCGGCAAGGCGAACGCCACGATCGTCATCGGCGTGGGCGCGGGCGGGCGGAGCGGTTCAAACTTCGCAACGGCAGCGATCAGCGCGCCGTGAAGCGCGATGACCGCCAGGGCGATCAGCCAGGACCGAGTGTTCATGCTAGCGTGCATCGTTCGCGATTATTCCAGAGCCATCGATGCTTCATGCCCCCGGTCGTCTGCTGTCTCGGCTGCCTGTCTTGCTAGGCGCATGTCTGCTTGCCGCATGCTCGACGCTTTCCCGCTCCGACCACGACCGCGCGATCATGGAAGGCATGGTGGCGGCCGACATCGTACTGTTGGGCGAACTTCACGATAATGCCGCACAGCACCGGCTGCGCCTCCAGTGGCTGCGCGAGCTTGCAGATCGTGCGCCGATCACAATAGTGCTTGAACACCTGGATGCCGATGCGCAGCCCCGCCTCGACGAGGCCCGGCGCGTGCAGGACACCCGTCTTCCGGTGAGCACGCGCGCCCGTCAGTTGGCCGAGTCGGCTGGCTTTCGTTTTGATGGCTGGGATTGGACGCTGATCGGACCGGTGGTGGAGCTCGCACTCGAGCGCAACTTGCCGATCCGGGCGGCAAATCTGTCATCGCGTGAAGCTTTTGCAATTGCGCGTGGTCAGCCTCATGCGCTTGGATCTGCAGTACCGAAAGGATGGACGCCCGCGGCCGAGCAGCGCATGGCGCGCGCCATTCGAGATGGGCACTGCGGGCTGCTACCCGAGGCGATGATTCCTGCCATGGTGCGCGCGCAACGTGCCCGCGACGCCCGCATCGCCGAAGTCGTCACTGAGGTGCGCGCGGGCGGCGGACGGCCAGTGCTGCTTGCGGGCAATGGCCATGTCCGGACCGATCTGGGCGTACCGCTTCATCTCCGGGACACGGCGGGCTCGGCAAGAATCTTTGCGGTCGGTCTGCTTGAAGCGCCCGTCTCACCCGACGAGGGCAACTTTGACGCTGTCAGGACCACCGAAGCGCAGGAACGTCCCGACCCGTGTGAATCGCTCAGGAAGCGCTTTGGCGCTGCGAAATGAATCTGGGCTGAGACCGCGCGACGCCAGGGCGCTGTGCCCGCTTTCGAGGCGCGCTGCACTCTGGTGGTGCGAGCCCGGCTTTCTGCCCTTACTCGATGCCGAGCACCGCCTGCATGTCATAAACCCCGTTGGCGCGATCGGTGAGGAACCGGCAGGCGCGCAAGGCGCCATGCGCGTAAGTCACCCGGCTCGCTGAGCGATGGGTGATTTCGATCCGCTCGCCCGTGCCCGCAAACAGCACCGTGTGGTCTCCAACGATGTCGCCTCCGCGCACGGTTGCAAAGCCGATCGTGGATGGGTCTCGCTCGCCGGTGACACCCTCGCGGCCATATACCGCGACCTTGGACAGGTCACGGCCGAGCGCCGAGGCCACCACCTCGCCCATTCGCAGTGCTGTACCCGATGGAGCATCCACCTTGTGCCGATGGTGTGCCTCGATGATCTCGATGTCGTAGCCGGTGTTGAGAATGCGTGCGGCCATTTCGAGGAGTTTCAGCGTGACATTCACGCCCACGCTCATGTTGGGGGCAAATACCACCGGAATGTGGGCGCCGGCCGCAGCAATACGCGCCTTGCCCGCTGCATCAAAACCCGTTGTACCGATCACGGCGCGGACCCCCCGGGTCTCGCAGTACGCCAGATACGCGAGCGTCCCCTCCGGACGGGTGAAGTCGATCAGGTGCGTGGCGCCGGAAAGCGCTTCATCGGGATTGCTGGTGACGCGTATGCCCGATTGCCTGCCGAGGAAGTCGGCTGCGTCGCGACCGAGCACGGGGCTGCCCTCGACATCCAGCGCACCGGCCAGTTCGGCATCGTCAGCCGCCAGTACCGCTTCGATCAGCATGCGACCCATCCGGCCGCCTGCGCCCGCAACGGCAATTTTCATCGTCATTGGAAATCTCCGGTATCAGGTGAAGCGCGCGAGGCTCTTGCTACCGCCGAGGCTGGGTCTTCAGGCCCGGCAGCGCCGGGTCGGCGGGGTCTTCGCGCGGGGGCAGGGGATCGGACTCAATGCGTGTGACCCGGCCGCCGCCGAACCGTACCGTGACCTTGCGCTGCTCAAATGACCCGTTCGGATGCCTGAAGCGAAAGACGTAGTCCCAGCGATCGTTATGAAACACATGACCGAGTAGCGGCGACCCCAGTGCGTCACGGACCTGTTCCGGGGACATGCCGACCCTGACCCGCTCGAGCATGGCCTGGGTGACGTAATTGCCCTGCGGCAAATCGATCCGGTAAGGCTCGAAAAGCCCGGTGCGGGAGGGGTCATTGGAGGTGCAGCCCGCAAGGCCGGTCAGCGCCAGGCACACCATGAGGGCCGCCGCTGATGACGGTGGCATGTTAGGACGATGGATGAGGCGCATGGTGGGTGGCTGGGTGTCGAGGTCAGACTGACTGAGTCGGTAGGCAGGCGGGGGCTTGGGTCAAGAGAATAGCCCTTTATGATACAAAGAGTCAGGGTTTTTGCCCCTTCAAACATCAACTCTCCATGAAGCAAGCTCCCGAACTGCGCAGCACCGGTCTGAAGGCCACCGCGCCCCGCCTGAAGATTCTGGAAATCTTCCAGCAGGGTAGACATCGGCACATGAGCGCCGAAGATGTCTTTCGCGAGCTTCTGGAACTCAAGCAGGACATCGGTCTTGCCACGGTGTATCGCGTGCTCACCCAGTTTGAGCAGGCCGGCATTCTCAAGCGCAGCAACTTCGAGTCGGGTCGCGCGCTGTTCGAGCTCAATCAGGGCGAACACCACGACCATCTGGTGTGTCTGCAGTGCGGTCGCGTCGAAGAATTCATCGATACCGATATCGAAAAGCGTCAAATGGAAATCGCCCGGGCACGCGGATTCCAGTTGCAGGACCACGCGCTCGCCCTGTACGGGCATTGCACCAAACCCGATTGCAGGCACCGCCCGCTGGCTGGCTGAATTGTCGGGCTGAACCACCGGGGCCTATGCGGCCCGCGCTCGCCCGACCCGGCACGGAGTTTGCAGAGGTGCGTCCATGACCCCCGCCCCGACCCTCGCTCCAATTCCACCCCCGGCAGGCATTCACGATGAGATGCTCGATCCATCAGGCGGTATCCGTGAGCATTACCAAAGCTATGCTGGCTGGCTGGCCGGCTGCACGCCCGACTGGATGGCCGGTAAGCGCGCCGAGGCCGACTTGCTGTTCCGGCGCACCGGCATCACTTTTTCTGTCTATGGCGATGACAGCGGGACCGAGCGCCTGATTCCGTCCGACGTGGTCCCGCGCATCATTCCTTCGGAAGAATGGCGCTTTCTGGAGCGCGGACTGGTCCAACGCGTCACCGCCATCAACCGCTTTCTGGCCGATATCTATCACGGCCAGGAGATCTTGCGCGCCGGGGTGATTCCCTCGGAACAGATCCTGGTGAATGACCAGTATCAGGTCGCGATGATCGGGGTGAAGGTGCCGCACGACACCTATGCGCACATCGTGGGCGTTGACATCGTCCGGCATTCGGATGGTCGCTATTACGTGCTCGAGGACAACCTGCGGGTGCCCTCGGGGGTGTCGTACATGCTATCGAACCGCAAGATGATGATGCGGTTGTTTCCCGAGCTGTTCCGAAGGCAGGCGGTGGAGCCGGTCGAGCACTACCCGTCGCTGCTTCTCGGCACGCTTCGCGCGGCAGCGTTGGTCGACGATCCCGTGGTGGTGCTGCTCACGCCAGGCCGCTTCAATAGCGCCTACTTCGAGCACAGTTTTCTGGCCCAGCAGATGGGTATCGAACTGGTCGAAGGTCAGGATCTGTTCGTCAAAGACGGGTTCGTTTACATGCGAACCACCTCCGGCCCGCAGCGGGTCGATGTCATCTACCGGCGGATCGATGACAGCTTTCTTGATCCGCTCGCATTTCGTCCTGATTCCATGCTGGGTGTACCCGGGCTCTTCTCGGCGTATCGGCTGGGTCATGTGGTGATCGCTAACGCAATCGGTACCGGAGTGGCCGACGATAAATCCATTTATCCCTACGTGCCCGAGATGATCCGGTTCTATCTTGGGGAAGAGCCCCTGCTTGCCAACGTTCCCACCTGGCAGTGCCGAAATCCCGATGAACTCGCGCATGTTCTTGCGCATCTGCCCGATCTGGTGGTGAAGGAGGTTCATGGCGCAGGTGGCTATGGCATGCTGGTTGGCCCGACCAGCAGCCGTGCGGAGATTGAGACCTTTCGGGAGGTGCTGAAGGCTAATCCCGCCAACTACATTGCGCAGCCCACGCTCGCGCTCTCTTCGTGCCCGACTTTTGTCGAGGAGGGCGTTGCGCCGCGCCACATCGATCTTCGCCCCTTCGTGTTGGTGGGGCGAGAGGTGAGGATGGTGCCGGGGGGGCTCACGCGAGTGGCGCTACGGCGAGGCTCGCTGGTGGTGAATTCTTCGCAGGGCGGCGGCACCAAGGACACCTGGGTGCTGGCGCAGGCAGCGTCAGAGGGCGATGTCTGATGCTCTCGCGTGTGGCCGCCAATCTCTACTGGATGTCGCGCTACCTCGAGCGGGCCGAAAGCATGGCGCGCATTCTGGATGTGGGCCAGTCGCTCGCGCTCCTGGCGGGCCGATCAGGCGACCCGCGCTCGGCGATCGAGCCGCTGGTGATCACCGATACGCTCGCCGAGTTTCGTGCGGGGGGCGGTTCGCCCTCGCCTGATGAAGTGGCGCGGTTTCTGGCCTGGGACACCGCGAACCCTTCCAGTATCGTCAACTGTCTTCAGACGGCCCGCGAAAATGCCCGATCCGTGCGGGGCTCCATCACCTCCGAGATGTGGGAGAACATCAACGACACCTGGTTGCAATTACAGCGCTATCGTGCGGCGGGCAGTCCGGTTGATTCGTCTTTCTTTGACTGGGTCAAAGAACGCAGCCACATGTTCCGGGGGATCACCAGTGCAACATTGCGGCAGGACCAGCCCTATCTGTTTATCCGGCTGGGCACCTTTATCGAACGGGGCGATAACACCGCACGCATCCTATCGGTGAAGCAGGCACCGGGCTCGGCGGGCCCTGAGGAAGAGGGCCTGTCAGGTTACTACAGCCTCAGCGCGGTGCTGCGCTCGGTGAGCGCTTTTGAGGCCTACCGTGACACCTATCGCGACACGATCGATGCGCGGCGGGTGGCGGAACTGCTGATTTTTGATGCACGGTTGCCCCGGTCACTGCGTTTCTGCGTCGAGCAGGTGGATCGGATCCTTCAGGACCTTCCCGAGCAGCCAGGCCGGTTGCCGCGCCGGCTCGCAGCGATTCTTCGCTCCCGCCTGGCCTACGGCGTGCTCGACGAGGTCTATGCCTATGGTCTTCACGGTTTTCTGGAGCGGTTTTTGCGCGAAAACGTCCGCCTGGGGGACGCGCTGAACATGGCCTACCTCGAGTTGAAGTAGTCTTCCGGAGCCATGCGGATCGAAGTTGACCATACGACGCTGTATCAGTATTCGGGCAAGGTCGCCCGAAGCACGCAGATACTGAGACTCCAGCCGGTCTCCGGATGGGGTCAGCGCGTGCTCGACTGGCGGGTGGAACTCCCCGCTCGCGCGGTGAGCTTTACCGACTCGTTCGGAAATTTCACCCACGTGCTCACGCTCGATACCGAGTACGACTCGCTGCGAATTCGTGCTCAGGGTCGGGTTGAGGTGGACGCCCATCCTGCGTCCGATCCCATCGAACGGATCAACCCGCTCGTGTTCCTCCGTCCCACGGCGCTTACGTCGCCCGATGCTGCGCTCACCGAATTCGCTCGCGCTGAGCAGGCTGCGATCGCATGCGATTCTGGCGCCGGACTCACCGGACTGATGCTTGCCATCGCCGAGCGCATGCCTTATCGGCCGGGCAGCACGTCGGTGAGTCACACTGCAGCCGAGTCGTTTGCGCTCGGCGCCGGCGTCTGCCAGGACCACACGCATGTCTTTATCGCGTGCTGCCGTGTGTTGGGCGTTCCCGCACGCTATGTGAGCGGATATGTCGACCCGGTGGGCGATCAGCCGGCGACCAGTCATGCCTGGGCTGAAGCGTGGGTGGGGGGGCGCTGGATGAGTTTTGATGTCAGCAATCGGCGTACTGATGAGGCGGGATATCTGCGACTCGCGGCTGGGCGCGACTATCTTGATGCCTGCCCGGTACGCGGGGTTCGCGCGGGTGGGGGCGAAGAGCGGCTGACCGTACACGTCACTGTGAAGGTACTCAACTCATGACCTATTGCGTTGCGATGTCTCTCGACGAGGGATTACTGTTTGCATCCGATTCCCGCACCAATGCCGGACTCGATCACGTCTCCACGTTCAGCAAGATGAGCATTTTCGAGCGGCCAGGCGATCGTGTGATCGTGCTGCTCAATTCAGGCAATCTGGCCACCACGCAGAGCGTGGTGAGTCGCCTTGGAAAGATGCATGCGCAGGCGCAGCCAAGCGGCGGGTTGATGGGTGTGGATTCCATGTTCGATGCAGCCCGGCTGGTGGGTGAGGAACTGCGCTCGGTGATCCGCATGCAGTCTGGCGGCGGGCCCGATCAGAGCAGCGTCGATTTCAGCGCCATGTTTCTGGTGGGCGGTCAGATTGCAGGTGAAATGCCGCGGCTCTTTCTCGTGTATCCGCAGGGCAATTGCATTGAAACCAGCGCCGATACGCCGTTCTTTCAGATTGGAGAAAGCAAGTACGGCAAACCCATCATCGACCGCGTGGTGGGCACGAACACCGCACTTGATGAGGCGCTCAAGTGCGCGCTGGTCTCATTTGATTCCACCATGCGAAGCAATCTGTCGGTGGGGCTGCCGATAGATCTCGCCATGGTTCGGCGTGATGCGCTGTCGGTGTCATTCCGGCACCGGATCGATTCGGGCGATGCCTACTTTGGGGCGCTGCGCAACGGCTGGAGCCAGGGGCTCAGGCGGGTATTTAACGAGCTGCCTGCGCCCGAGTGGTTCAAGGTTTAGACCGTCGCATTCAATCTGACTGCGCGGCCAGCATTTCACGCGCGTGCTTGCGCGTGGTGGCGGTGATTTCGACGCCGCCCAGCATGCGCGCGATTTCCTCAACGCGCTCAGCGCGGGCAAGCAGCTGAACCCGGCTGAGTACGCCGCCCGCGTGGTGCTCTCGGCTGACACGGAGCTGCTGGTGCGCGCGCGCCGCAACCTGCGGAAGGTGCGTCACACAGAGCACCTGGCAGTTGGCGCCAAGCTTTCGCATGAGGTTGCCAATCACCTCGGCGACCGCGCCGCCGACCCCCGCGTCGGCCTCGTCGAAAATCAGCGTAGGCACAGGATTACTCTGTGCGGCCAGCACCGAAATGGCCAGGCCGATTCGCGAGAGTTCGCCGCCTGATGCGACTCGGGCGAGCGGCCGCGCAGTGCCTGCCGCGTGTCCTGCGATGCGAAACTCGATGGCATCGGCGCCGCTGGCGGAGGCTGGGGAGGCCTCGAGCGCGATCTCGAGCCGCGTTCCCCCCATACCGAGCTCGCCCAGCAGTCGGCAGACGCCGTCGGCAAGTTTGCGTGCGGCCTTGCGACGCTCGGTTGAAAGCGACGCTGCGGCTTTGTCGAAATGGGCTTTTGCGTCGGCCGCGCGACGCTCGAGGGCGTCGAGGTCCTGCGCGCGTTCGAGTTCAGCGAGGCGTTGCTGCATGACGATGAGCTCACCCGCCAGCGATTCGGGCGCGAGCCGCAGCTTGCGCGCCGCTGAGAAGGCCGCGCTGATGCTCGCTTCGACTTCCTCGAGGCGAGCCGGGTCGAGGTCGACGCGGCGCGAGTAGGCGGCGAGCGCCGAAGCGGCCTCTTCGATCTGGATTCGGGCGCTATCAAGCAGTTCCAGTGGTTCGCGCAGCCGTTCGTCGAGCGCCTGAAGCGGCTGCAGCCGGGCGGCGATGGTCTCCAGCTGGGCTGTAACGGGGGCGTCACCGTCGTTCAGGGCCTCCGATGCCCCGAGCGTGTCGGCCAGTAGCGATGCGGCATGCGAGAGCCGTTTCTGCTCCGCGTTCAGCGCTTCCCAGTCGCCCTCGGCGAGCCCCAGGGGTTCGAGTTCAGCGATCTGCCATTGGAGTCGCTCACGCTCGAGCGCCTGCTCGCGGCCACCCGCGCGCGCAGCGGCAAGCTCGCGCTCAAGCGCCTGCCAGCGTTCAAACAGGACGCCCACTGCGGATACGCTGCCCTGGAGCGTGCCGAACGCATCGAGCAGCTCGCGCTGCGCGCCGCTTCGAAGCAGCGACTGCGCGGCATGCTGGCCGTGCACATCAACCAGCTGCTCGCCCACCTCGCGGAGCAGCGCGACCGTGGCGGGCTGCCCGTTGATCAGAGCGCGCGACCGCCCGTCGGATTCGACGATTCGCCTCAGAAGCAATTCGCCCGGATCGCCGGTGAGATCGCGCTCGGCAAGCCAGGCGTCAAGGCTGGGATGGCTCTGAAAACGGGCGCTGATGTCAGCACGCGGACGAGTGTCTCGAACCACGCCAGCGTCGCCGCGGGCGCCCAGCGCCAGGCCAAGCGCATCAAGGAGGATAGATTTGCCCGCGCCGGTTTCCCCGGTGAGGGCGGTAAAGCCTGCGCCGAACTCGATGTCTGCCGAGTCGACGATGACGAAATCGCGCAGATGCAGCGACAGCAGCATGGTCTGGACAGCCTGCCCGCGACCTAGTCGGCTTCGCCCGGGCGCTGGAGGGAGCTGGGCAGCTCCTGCCAATTGAGCTTGCCGCGGAGGGTTGCGAAGTAGCTGTAGCCCGGTGGGTGCAGAAGGCGCGCGGTAAAGGGGGCGCGTTCAATATGAATGCCATCGCCGATCTGCAGATCGGTAAAAACCTGCATGTCGCAGGCCACCCGTGGCTCGCGCCCGCCCACCACTCGTACGACGATGGAGACATTGTCGGGAAGCGAGATGGGGCGGTTGGACAATGTTTGCGGGGCGACCGGAACCAGCACCAGCCCCTGGAGCAGCGGGTGAAGGATGGGCCCATTGGCCGATAGCGCGTAGGCGGTGGAGCCCGTGGGTGTGGCTACGATCAGGCCGTCTCCGCGCTGGGTGTACATGTACTGGCCATCAACTTCAACCTGAAGTTCGATCATGCCACTTCGTGAGGAACGGCTGACCACCACGTCGTTGAGGGATAACTCGCGCCAGACGGTTTCACCATTGCGTTGCACCCGCGAGACCAGAAGCGAGCGTTCTTCGGAATAGAAATCGCCGTCGAGGATGGTGCCCAGTGCCGGCCGCCATCCGGCCAGCGCGATGTCAGTGATGAACCCCAGCCGGCCGTGATTGATGCCAACCACCGGAATACCGAACGGGGCGAGCAGGCGCGCCACACCCAACATGGTGCCGTCGCCCCCCACCGCGATGGCGAGGTGCGCCTGATGACCGATCTGCTCGGTACTGAGCACTTGCCAGTTACCCGCGCTGAGTGAAGCGGCGGTGTTCTGGTCGAGGAGGACGTCGATCCCCCTCTCGGAGAGAAAGGCTGCGATATCGCGCACCGAGGCGCCGACCGATGGGGTCTGGAACCTGCCGACCAGCGCGACTTTAGTGAACGGGGTGCTCATGCCGGCGATTAGAGCACAAGCACGTTCGGCATGTGGCAGCCCAGAACGGCTGCCAGGACTAGTCCCGGCGCGTCGCCAGGGGCTTGCGCAGGAATCCGGCTGACGGCAGGCCATGGTCCCGGCGCCATGCTGGCAGGCGCGCTTGCGTCGCCACGCCTTCCGCCTAAAATAAGCCGCATGCTTGATAAACGCGCTCAAACACTCCTGAAGGCTCTGGTCGAACGCTACATTGCTGATGGCCAACCCGTAGGGTCGCGCACGTTGTCCAGGCAGGCGGGTATCGACCTGTCGCCGGCCACAATCCGCAACGTGATGGCCGATCTCGAGGAGCTGGGGCTGATCCACAGTCCGCACACGTCGGCCGGACGAGTGCCCACGCCGCGCGGGTATCGCATCTTCGTTGATACGCTTCTCAAGGTGCAGCCGCTCGAATTGGGTGAAACCGCCCAGATCGAGGGCGGCATCCGTGCCGACGAGCCGCAACGGGTTCTGAGCACGGCAGCCTCGCTTCTGTCCAGCCTCTCCCATTTTGCGGGCGTGGTGATGACCCCGCGCCGCACCTCGCTGTTTCGTCAGGTCGAGTTTCTGCGACTTTCTGAGCGTCGCATTCTGCTCATCATCGTCACGCCGCAGGGAGATGTGCAGAACCGTATCCTCGCCACCGAGCGCGACTACTCCCCCACGCAGCTCATCGAAGCGTCCAATTACCTGAACGCGCATTTTGCGGGGCGCGAGCTGGAAGCCATCCGTCTCAACCTCCGGGGTGAGCTGAGTTCGCTGCGCGATGACATCACCAGCCTGATGACGACCGCCATCACCGCGAGCGAGCAGGCCCTGGCCGAAGACAACCAGCCGGTGGTGATCTCCGGTCAGCGCAATCTTCTTGGGGTGGCTGATCTGTCCGACAGCATGGATCGCCTGCGGCAGCTCTTTGATCTGTTTGAGCAGCGCACCCGGCTCCTCGAACTGCTCGACTCATCGAGCCGCGCGCAGGGCGTGCAGATCTTTATTGGTGGTGAATCCCAGCTGGTCCCCATGGACGAGCTGAGCGTGGTGGTTGCCCCCTACAGCGTCGATGGCCGGATCGTTGGCACGCTGGGCGTGATCGGCCCTACGCGCATGGCCTACGAGCGGGTCATCCCAATTGTTGACATCACCGCAAAGCTAGTCTCGAGCGCGCTGACGCACCACGTATAGTGGCGCCTGTTCCCCAACTTCAGCGGTTTTTTCATGGCCCGGTACAGCGCCGCGAACGCCTTCGACCACTCCATGCCCGAGCGCACCGCGGTGCTGCTGGTGCAGCTAGGCACGCCTGACGCGCCTGAAACCAGCGCGGTCCGCCGTTACCTTCGTGAATTTCTGTCCGATCCCAGAGTGGTGGAAATCCCGAAGCTGGTGTGGGCACTGATTCTGAACGGCATCATCCTCAATGTGCGGCCGGCGAGGTCCGCCGAAAAATACGCCACGATCTGGACCGATGAGGGCTCGCCGCTTGCGGTGCACACGGCCAATCAGGCTCGCAGGCTCGGGCAGGCGCAACGCCCGACCGTCGGGGGTGGGCGCGAAGTACGGACCCTGCGGGAAGATGCGGTACCCGTGCCGATCGAGCTGCAGCTCGCGGGCC